>NZ_RZTC01000010.1:64341-94822 GCF_004023165.1 Mesorhizobium sp. M7A.F.Ca.MR.176.00.0.0
TCGATCTTCGCCTTAACCGCGAAAAACTGCTGAACGGCATCGCCCATATGCAAATCCTGCTGTTTTGACCGGCGTTTTTGTCAGACGCGATACCCATATGGTTGACGGGTTTGCCAAACCATGGTGAACACCCGGACCACATTCCCTGAACTGCCGAGCCGTCGCCCGCAGTTCGCGCATGCTTTTAAGTGAAAAACGTACCATGGCAACCGAACGATACAATCCGCGCGCGTCAGAGCCCAAATGGCAGAAGGCCTGGGACGCCAAGAAGCTGTTCGAAGCGCACAATGACGATCCGCGCCCGAAATACTATGTGCTGGAGATGTTCCCCTATCCGTCGGGGCGCATCCATATCGGTCATACCCGCAATTACACGATGGGCGACGTGGTGGCGCGCTACAAGCGGGCCAAGGGTTTCAACGTGCTGCACCCGATGGGCTGGGACGCCTTCGGCATGCCGGCCGAAAACGCGGCGATGCAGAACAAGGTCCATCCCAAGGAGTGGACCTACCAGAACATCGCCACCATGCGCGAGCAGCTCAAGGTCATGGGGCTGTCGCTGGACTGGGCGCGCGAATTCGCCACCTGTGACGTCGACTATTACCACCGCCAGCAGATGCTGTTCCTCGATTTTGTCGAGAAGGGGCTGGTGACGCGCAAATCCTCCAAGGTCAACTGGGATCCGGAGGACATGACGGTGCTCGCCAACGAGCAGGTCATCGACGGGCGCGGCTGGCGCTCGGGCGCGCTGGTCGAACAGCGCGAACTGACGCAGTGGTTCTTCAAGATCACCGATTTCGCGCAGGATCTGCTGGATTCGCTCGACGGCCTCGACGAATGGCCGGAAAAAGTGAAGCTGATGCAGCAGAACTGGATCGGCCGCTCGGAAGGCCTGCTGATCCGTTGGCCTCTGGCCGACGCCTCTGATGGCGAGCATGAGCTGGAAGTCTATACGACAAGGCCCGACACCATCTTCGGCGCTTCCTTCATGGCTGTCGCCGCCGATCATCCGTTGGCCAAGAAGGCCGCTGCGCACAATCCGGCGCTGGCGAAGTTCATCGACGATATAGGCCATATGGGCACCTCGGTGGCGGCGCTGGAGACAGCTGAGAAGAAGGGTTTCGACACCGGCCTCCGCGTCGTCCATCCGTTTGACGACAACTGGACGCTGCCGGTCTATGTCGCCAATTTCGTGCTGATGGAATACGGCACCGGCGCCATTTTCGGCTGTCCGTCCGGCGACCAGCGCGACCTCGACTTCGCCAACAAATACGGCCTGCCGGTGATTCCGGTGGTGATGCCGGAAGGCGAGAATCCGGCGACGTTCCAGATCATCGACGAAGCCTATGTCGATGACGGCGTGATGATCAATTCGCGCTTTCTCGACGGCATGAAGCCGGATCAGGCTTTCGACGAAGTCGCCAAACTGCTGGAGCAGAAGACCATCGGCAACCGGCCGATGGCCGAGCGCAAGGTGAATTTCCGCCTGCGCGACTGGGGCATTTCGCGCCAGCGCTACTGGGGCTGCCCGATCCCGATGATCCATTGCGAGGCTTGCGGCGTGGTGCCGGTGCCGAAGGTGGACCTGCCGGTGAAGCTGCCCGACGATGTCGATTTCGATCGCCCGGGCAATCCGCTCGACCGGCATCCGACATGGCGCCATGTGAAATGTCCGCAATGCGGCAGGGATGCGCGGCGCGAAACCGACACGATGGACACGTTCGTCGATTCGTCGTGGTACTTTGCCCGCTTCACCGCGCCGTGGGCGCATGAACCGACCGATCCCAAGGCGGCCAACGAATGGCTGCCGGTCGACCAGTATATTGGCGGGATCGAGCACGCGATCCTGCATCTGCTCTATTCGCGCTTCTTCACCCGCGCCATGCGCCAGGCCGGCCATGTCGATCTGGCCGAGCCGTTCAAGGGCCTGTTCACGCAAGGCATGGTGGTGCACGAAACCTATCGCGTCGGCTCGGCATCGAATGGCCGCTGGCTGGCGCCCACCGAAGTTCGGCTGGAGGACGTCGACGGCAAGCGCAGCGCCATCGACATCGCCACCGGCGAGGCCGTCACCATCGGCCCGCTGGAAAAGATGTCGAAATCGAAAAAGAACACGGTGAGCCCGGAAGACATCACCGATGGCTACGGCGCCGATACGGCGCGCTGGTTCATGCTGTCCGATTCTCCTCCCGAGCGCGATGTCGAGTGGACCGACGATGGCGCCGCCGGTGCGCATCGTTTCATCCAGCGCATCTGGCGCCTGGTGTCGACGGCCGCCGAAACACTGGCCGGCATCAAGCCCGTGGCGGCCAGCAGCGGCGAGGCCGCATTGGTTTCCAAGGCCGCGCACAAGATCCTGAAGGCGGTCGGAGAGGATATCGAGAAGCTCGCTTTCAACCGCGCCATCGCCCGCATCTACGAACTGGCCAACGCGCTGACCACGCCGCTCAACGAGGTGGCCGAAGGCAAGGCCGATGCAGCGCTGAAAGGCGCCTGTCGGCAGGCGGTGGAGATTCTCGTGCATCTGATCGCGCCGATCATGCCGCATCTGGCCGAGGAGTGCTGGGCGACGCTTGGCGGCACCGATCTCGTTGCCGAACGGCCCTGGCCGGTCTTCGATCCGGCGCTGGTCGTCGACATCGAAGTCACCTATCCGGTACAGGTCAACGGCAAGAAGCGGGGGGATTTGACAATTGCCCGCGACGCGGACCAAGGTGCGGTCGAAAAAGCGGTATTGGCTCTCGACTTCGTGCAGAAAGCACTTGAAGGTAAGGCTCCGCGCAAGGTGATCATCGTGCCGCAGAGGATCGTCAATGTCGTTGCCTGATCGGGAAAAGACAGAGTTGAACCATTTGCTGCGCCGCATTGCGCTTGCCGGCCTGATAGGTTCGCTCGCGCTTGTCTCGGCCTGCACGGTGCGGCCGCTCTATTCGAGCGCGCCACTGTCGGGTTCGCAGGCCAGTGCCAGTGCGGAACTGGCGTTGATCGGCATCAAGCCGGTCAATACGCGTTACGGCCAACAGGTGCGCAACAATCTGATTTTCGGGTTTGGACGAGGCTCCGGCGAGCCGGCCTCGCCGGTCTATTCGCTCAATCTCGGCGTGACCGAAGCGGTCGAGTCCGCGGCACTCGTGCAGGTCGGAACGGATGAAGACGAACCGACCGCCGGTTCCGTGACGCTGACCGGCAGCTATACGCTGGCCGATGCGAAGACCGGCGTGGTGATCGCATCCGGCAAGCGTTCGATCACCTCGTCCTTCGACAGGCCGCGTCAGGAATTCGCCGCATACCGGGCGCAGATCGACGCCGAGAATCGCGCTGCGCGAGAGTTGGCGGAAGCGCTGCAGCTGTCCATTGCCCAGGACCTTGTCCGGCACGGCAAGACCGGCTAGCGCACCTCATCGCTTCACGGAAACGGTCCGGCGCCCCAGGCATGATGGGGTGATCGCGGGATCATGACCAGATTCTCGAACAGAGCCAGATTCCGAACAGGGATTGTCCGAAGATACCCATCGAGCTGCTGCGGCACGGCGAGTAGATCGCGCCACCGGCGTGGAAGCGGCGAGACGACGATCGTGCCGTGTCGCTCGCAGATTACCACGAAGATTTTGGTGCCCAGGATGGTCGGCGATCCATCCGGGAAGCAACTGTTAACCACTCGCTCCCTATTGCTCGGCAGACATTTCAGAGTGAGTCTTGAGAATGGAAGCCAAGCGTTTTTCCCGGGTCAATTTATCGACGGCCGCATCGCCTGATGATCCCGAGGGGAAGCGCTCCGAGAGCATCGGCGACAGGGGTGGTCAGCGAGGTTCTTCTGCGGCAGGCGACCTTGATCGTCCGGCTCGCAAGGAGCCGGGCGGCCGGCAGCCCGCCACACGCCAGGCCGGTTATTCAGTGCCGGTGGTCGATCTCGGTGGCAACAAGCGGCCCTATATGGAGCCGCGGGGTGGCTCGGACGACACGCTTTCGAAAATCGGCGATATCGAGAGCCCTGCCTGGCAGGAATATTTCTTCCTTGCACCCAACGTGCGTTTTACACGCACGCCGGACTATGAGGCCAGGAAGCATCGTCCGCAGCACGAGCGTGTTGTCGAACACGCCGCGACGCGCCCAGCAGAGCAAGCCGTTGCGCAATCCATGATCAAAGGGGCGTCCTCCGCGCCTTCGCTCCTGGCATTGCCGGCTTCGGTGAAAAGCCCTGCTTCCCAGCCGCTGGCCGGCCACGCCACGCAAGGGCCACTGCCGCCGGCTGCTGCTTTTGTTGCCGCGGGGCGCGCCAGGGAGAAGGTGCCAGCCGTTGCGCCGATGCCGCCGAGGACGGTCGCAACGGGACGGGCATGCGCGCGCGCGTCCGTTGCTCCGGGCGCCAAAACGACCACTTCCGAAAGGTTGCGCTGGCCATATCTTTCGGATCATGCCTTCTTCGAGGCCATGGCACCCTATCTGGTCGACGTTTCGTCGCCGGCCCGGCAGACCAGTCCAGCGTCGCCTGCGCCGCTCGCCGTGGCGCCAGTCACCACTACGCCGATCGATATTCGCCCAGGGACCGATGCCACCGCATTGTTTCGTGTCATCGACTGCCTTCCGGGCCAGGCCTTGAAGCCGTTGCCGGATGCTTGGCCGGCCAATTCGAACCAGGCCGTCGCCCAACCCGGCGTGCCGGCGAGCGATGCGCCGTCGCCGGTCCAGCCTGTCGCAATCCCAGCCGCCAAAAGCGACGCCGTTTCCGCGTCGGCCGCGCCAATTGTGAACGTCCCTGCCAGGGCCGTTGCCGCCCGCTCTGCGCGCTTGCCTGGGGCTGGAAAGGTCGTGCTGTCAACCGCGGGCGATCCCTATGAGCTTCCCTCGGAAGAGCTGTTGCAGCAGCCACCGGAGGGACAAGGCTTCTACATGTCGCAGGAGCGGCTCGAGCAGAACGCCGATCTGCTGGAAAGCGTGCTCGAGGACTTCGGCGTGCGTGGCGAAATCATTCATGTTCGCCCAGGCCCGGTGGTCACGCTCTATGAGTTCGAGCCGGCGCCGGGCGTCAAATCTTCTCGCGTCATCGGGCTTGCCGACGATATCGCCCGCTCCATGTCGGCGATTTCGGCGCGCGTCGCCGTCGTGCCTGGCCGCAACGTCATCGGCATCGAGCTCCCGAACGAGACGCGCGAAACCGTCTATTTCCGGGAGCTGATCGAATCGGAAGGCTTCCGCAAGACCAGCTGCAAGCTGGCGCTTTGTCTCGGCAAGACGATCGGCGGCGAGCCTGTTATCGCCGAGCTGGCGAAGATGCCGCATTTGCTCGTGGCCGGAACCACCGGCTCCGGCAAGTCGGTCGCCATCAACACCATGATCCTGTCGTTGCTCTACCGGCTGAAGCCGGAAGAATGCCGGCTGATCATGGTCGATCCCAAGATGCTCGAACTCTCTGTCTATGACGGCATCCCGCATCTTCTGACGCCCGTCGTCACGGATCCCAAGAAAGCCGTCACGGCGCTCAAATGGGCCGTGCGCGAAATGGAAGACCGATATCGCAAGATGGCGCGGCTCGGTGTGCGCAACATCGACGGCTACAACGAGCGTGCCGCTCAAGCCCGCGACAAGGGCGAAACCGTCGTCATGACCGTGCAGACCGGCTTCGAAAAGGGCACCGGCGAACCGCTTTTCGAACAGCAGGAAATCGACCTCGCGCCGATGCCCTACATCGTCGTCATCGTCGACGAGATGGCCGACCTGATGATGGTCGCCGGCAAGGAGATCGAAGGCGCGATCCAGCGACTGGCGCAGATGGCGCGCGCGGCCGGCATTCATCTGATCATGGCGACGCAGCGCCCCTCGGTCGATGTCATCACGGGCACGATCAAGGCCAATTTTCCGACCCGGATTTCCTTCCAGGTGACATCCAAGATCGACAGCCGCACCATCCTGGGCGAACAGGGGGCCGAACAGCTGCTTGGCC
This sequence comes from Mesorhizobium sp. M7A.F.Ca.MR.176.00.0.0, assembly GCF_004023165.1. Taxonomy (NCBI): domain Bacteria; kingdom Pseudomonadati; phylum Pseudomonadota; class Alphaproteobacteria; order Hyphomicrobiales; family Phyllobacteriaceae; genus Mesorhizobium; species Mesorhizobium sp. M7A.F.Ca.MR.176.00.0.0. Next base: position 70,283 of record NZ_RZTC01000010.1, read on the forward strand.
AGGGCGACATGCTGCACATGATGGGTGGCGGGCGCATTTCGCGCGTGCACGGGCCCTTTGTTTCCGACGCGGAGGTCGAGCATGTCGTGGCGCATCTGAAGGCGCAGGGCCGCCCAGAATATCTGGAAACCGTGACAGCCGACGAGGATGAGGAAGAAATCGAAGACGACCAGGCGGTCTTCGACAAGGGATCCGTTGCAGCCGAAGACAGCGATGCCATCTACGACGAGGCGGTCAAGGTGGTGGTGCGCGACAAGAAGTGTTCGACGTCCTACATCCAGCGGCGCCTGGGCATCGGCTACAACCGCGCCGCATCCCTGGTCGAGCGCATGGAAAAGGAAGGATTGGTCGGCGCACCCAACCATGTCGGCAAACGCGAAATCATCATGGGACGGCGCCAGCAGGCGACCGCGCCTGACGATGACAGTGCGGACTGAGCGGCGGACCCTTGGCGCCTGAAGCACATTAAAAAAGGCCGGTCACCCGGCCTTTTTCAGTTGAAAGTGGTGCGGCTTCAGCCGATCTTCTGGCCGGTCTTTGCCCAGTCGGCGAGGAACTGTTCCAGGCCCTTGTCGGTCAGCGGGTGCTTGACCAGCGCCTTCAGGGTCGCCGGGGGGGCGGTCACGACATCGGCGCCGATGAGGGCCGCCTGCTTGACGTGGTTCACGGTGCGCACCGAAGCGACGAGGATCTCAGTCTGGAAATCGTAATTGTCGTAGATCTGCCTGATCTCCTGGATCAGCTCCATGCCGTCGATGCCGATGTCGTCGACGCGGCCGACGAAGGGCGAGATGAACGAGGCACCGGCCTTGGCCGCCAGCAGCGCCTGGTTGGCCGAAAAGCACAGCGTGACGTTGACCAGGCGGTTCATCTCGGTGCGGATCGTCTTGCAGGCCTTGAGACCGTCCAGCGTCAGCGGCACCTTGATGCAGACATTGTCGGCGATCTTGGCCAGAACCTTGGCCTGCTGCATCATCTCGGAATATTCAGTGGCGGTGACTTCAGCCGAGACCGGACCCTTGACGATGTCGCAAATCTCTTTGGTGACGTCGGCGATCTTGCCGCCGGATTTGAGGATCAGCGACGGATTGGTGGTGACGCCGTCGAGCAGCCCCAGATCGTTCAGCTCACGGATATCCTTGACGTCGGCGGTGTCGACAAAAAATTTCATGGCGGGTCTCCTGAAGATTTTCATGTGCATGTCATGCACATTCGGGGTCGGCCTTTGATCTAGACCAAAGTCAGGGCAAGGTCACGCCTCATGATCGAAGATTCGCCCTTTGTCGCAGCCGCACCGGTGCTGGTGCCGATGCCCGCCGAACGCCCCTACACCTATGCCGTGCCGGCCGGCATGCGCGTGGTGCCGGGCTCGATCGTGCGCGTGCCGCTCGGGCCGCGGCAGGTCGCCGGCATCGTCTGGGACGGCGCGGTCGAGAAGGTCGACGCGAAAAAGCTGCGCCCCATCGAACAGGTCTTCGACTGCCCGCCGATCGACCGAGCGATGCGCCGTTTCGTCGACTGGGTGGCGCAGTACACGCTGTCGCCTCCGGGCATGGTGGCGCGCATGCTGCTCAGGGCGCCGGAGGCTTTCGACCCCGAACCGTGGATCGAAGGGCTGCAGCGCACGCTTCTCGCACCCGACCGGATGACGGGCGCCAGGCAGCGTGTGCTGGAGACGGCCGAAGGCGGCCTTGCCTGGACGCGCTCCGGCCTCGCTCACGCCGCCGGCGTGTCGTCGACGGTGATCGACGGGCTGAGGGCGCAAGGCGTGTTCGAGACCGTGATGATCCCGCCGCGCCCGGTCGTGGCCGCGCCCGATCCCGGCTACACCATTCCTGAACTGATGCCGGACCAGAGCGACGCGGCGCAGATGCTGCGCGCCAATGTCGCAGCCGGCGTGTTTAACGTCGCGCTGCTCGACGGCGTCACCGGATCCGGTAAGACCGAGGTCTATTTCGAGGCGGTGGCGGCTGCGCTCGACCAGGGCAGGCAGGTGCTGATCCTGCTGCCGGAAATCGCGCTGACGCATGCCTTTCTCGAGCGCTTCCAGCAGCGCTTCGGCGCCAAGCCGGGCGAATGGCATTCCGACCTGCCGCCGCGGATGCGCGAGCGGGTTTGGCGGCAAGTGGCGGAGGGCGGTGTGCGGGTCGTCGCCGGCGCGCGCTCGGCGCTGTTCCTGCCGTTCAAGGAGCTCGGCCTGATCGTCGTCGACGAGGAGCACGACCCTGCCTACAAGCAGGAGGACCGCGTCTTCTACAATGCGCGTGATATGGCCGTGGTGCGCGGCCATATCGGCAGCTTTCCGGTGGTGCTGGCGTCGGCGACGCCGTCGGTCGAAAGCCGGGTCAACGCCAGCCAGGGCCGCTACAACAGGGCCGTGCTCTCAGCTCGCTTCGCCGAGGCGGCACTTCCGCATCTGAAGGCGGTCGACATGCGGCGCGCACCGCCGGCGCGCGGTGGCTTCCTGTCGCCGGTGCTGCTCGACCAGATGCGCCAGACGCTGGAGAGGCAGGAGCAGTCGCTGCTGTTCCTCAACCGGCGCGGCTATGCGCCGCTGACGCTGTGCCGGGTCTGCGGCCACCGCTTCGGCTGCCCGGTCTGCTCGGCCTGGCTGGTCGAGCATCGCTTTCGCGGCCAGCTCGTCTGCCATCATTGCGGGCACAATGAGCGCCGCCCCGAAGCCTGCCCGGAATGCGGCACGCTCGACCATCTGGTCGCCTGCGGGCCGGGTGTCGAGCGCATCGCCGAAGAGGTCGTGACGCATTTTCCCGACGCGCGTACCATCGTCTTGTCGTCGGACCTGATGGGCGGCGTGCGGCGGCTGCGGCTGGAGCTGGAGGCGATCGCCGATGGCGAGGCCGACATCGTCATCGGCACGCAGCTCGTCGCCAAGGGCCACAACTTTCCCAACATGACCCTGGTCGGCGTCGTCGATGCCGATCTCGGCCTTGCCAATGGCGATCCGCGCGCCGCAGAGCGGACGTTCCAGCTGCTCAGTCAGGTCACCGGCCGCGCCGGCCGAACCGGCAAGAAAAGCCTTGGCCTGCTGCAGACTTTTCAGCCCGAGCATCCGGTGATGCGGGCAATCGTCTCCGGCGACGCCGAGGCTTTTTACGAGCGCGAAATTGCCGAGCGCGAACGGGCTGCCCTGCCGCCCTTCGGCCGGCTCGCGGGTGTCATCGTCAGTGCGGTGACACGAGCGGAAGCCGAAGGCCACGCACGCGGCCTGCGCCGCGCCGCGCCCGAGGCAACAGATCTGTTCGTGCTGGGGCCGGCGGAGGCGCCGCTGTCCCTGCTCGGCGGCCGCCACCGCTTCCGCCTGCTGATCCAGGGCGAACGGCGCGCCGACATGCAAGGTTTTATCAGGGCCATGCTGGCCAACGGGCCGAAGCAGCGCGGCTCGGTCAGGGTGCAGATCGACATCGACCCGCAGAGCTTTTTGTAAGGTCGCGCTTTCAGCGATAAGTTGCCCGCAAGCGAGCGAGGAACGGAATATCATATGAAAACCCTCGGCCTTCTGGGCGGCATGAGTTGGGAATCGACCGCCATCTATTACCGGCTGCTCAACGAGATCGTGCGCGATCGGCTGGGCGGGCTGCATTCGGCGAAACTTCTGCTCTGGTCATTCGACTTCGCCGAAATCGCCGAGCGGCAGCATCATGGCGACTGGGATGGCGCCGGTGTGCTTCTCGTCGAAGCCGCACGCAAGCTCGAGGCCGGCGGCGCGGAGGGTCTGCTTTTGTGCACCAACACCATGCACAGACTGGCCGACCAAGTGCAGGCGTCGGTGTCGATCCCGCTGATCCACATCGCCGATGCCACCGCGGTGGCGGTCAAGCGCGCCGGCATGCAGCGTCCGGCACTGCTGGCGACGCGCTTCACCATGGAGCAGGATTTCTACAAGGGCCGGCTCGCCGACAGATTTGGCTTGAACCCTGTCGTACCCGATAGTGCCGGGCGCGACATGGTCCATCGCGTCATCTACGACGAGTTGTGCCAGGGCATCGTCAAGGAGACTTCAAAGGCGGCCTATATCGCCGAGACCGAGCGCCTGCGCCGCGACGAGGCGGCCGACAGCGTCATCATGGGCTGCACCGAGATCACCATGCTCATAGGCCAGCTGGATTTCGACATCCCGGTCTTCGACACGACGCGCATCCATGCCGAAGCGGCTGTGGCATTCGCGCTCGGTTGATGCGCGCCGCCTAAAGTGCGTGGATCCATCTGGCGCGCTTCTTTTCCTCCGCTAGAATGCCCGGAATTTCAAAACAGGCATTTCGAGGGGACAAGATGGATTTTGCGCTTCCATGGCCGACGAGCCAGGGCGAATGGCTGGCCTGGTCGAGCGCCGTCTTCACCGTGCTGCTCGGTCTTTTGTTTTTTCTGGCCCCTGGCCTGGCCTTCCGTGCCCTGCGCTTGCAGGTCAAACCAGAGAAGGCTGCGGCGATCGCCGAGGGGCGCGGCAGGATGTCGGGCTTCTATCTCGGCGTCGGACTGTGCTGTATCCTGCTGGCGCAGCCGCTGATCTACATGGCGCTTGGCTTCTCCTGGCTGTTCACCGCCTTCGGCCGGCTGCTGTCGATGATGTCGGATGGCGCCAACACGCCTTTCAATTGGGTTTCCATCGTGGTGGAATTGGTGCTGGCGGCATTGCCGCTCGCCTTTGCCTTCGGCTTTCTGCCTTGAATCGTTGGGTATTCCGCGATGGAAGGCGGGCGACTTTCGCCGGATGCGACAATAGTGCCTGAAAACCATGCGGAACGACGCATTGCGGTCTTAAAATGCCTGTGCTAGACGGCAATCGACTTTCGGCCGGGGATAGCGGAAGCCGCGCCTCCGTGCTCGAAAAAATGCAGTAAGGTCAAAGATTTAGCCAGAGTTTTTGCTCGCGCCAACAATCTACGGCCTGTCAGACAAGAGAAAAGACGGTCCGTGGCTCAATCGTCATCGCCAATCTCAGGTGTCGCAGAACGCTATGCGGGTTCGCTGTTCGAACTCGCCCTGCAGGCAAATTCCGTGGCCAAGGTCGAAGCCGACCTCAACAGCTTCGAAGCCATGCTCGCGGGCAGCGCCGACCTTACCCGACTGATCAACAGCCCGGTGTTCTCCAGCGAGGACCAGGCCAAGGCCATCGCGGCGATCGCCGACAAGGCCGGGATTGCCGGCCTCACCGGCAATTTCCTGCGCGTCGTCGCCCGTAATCGCCGTCTGTTCGCCATTCCCGGCATGATCAGGGCGTTCCGCCAGATATCAGCCGAACATCGTGGCGAAACCGCTGCTGAAGTCACGTCGGCTCACGAGCTGACGGCTGCCCAGCAGACCGAACTCAAGGCGACGCTGAAGAGCGTTGCCGGCAAGGACGTGGCCATCTCCGTTACCGTCGATCCGTCGCTGCTCGGCGGGCTGGTGGTCAAGATGGGCTCGCGCCAGATCGATACGTCGCTCAAAACCAAACTCAATTCGCTCAAGCTTGCACTGAAAGAGGTCGGCTGATGGACATCCGCGCCGCGGAAATTTCCGCAATTCTGAAAGACCAGATCAAGAATTTCGGCAAGGAGGCCGAGGTCTCCGAAGTCGGACAGGTGTTGTCCGTCGGTGACGGTATCGCCCGTGTCTACGGCCTCGACAATGTCCAGGCCGGCGAAATGGTCGAATTCCCCGGCGGCATCCGCGGCATGGCGCTCAACCTCGAAGCCGACAATGTGGGCGTCGTCATCTTCGGCGCCGACCGCGACATCAAGGAAGGCGACATCGTCAAGCGCACCGGCGCCATCGTCGACGTCCCCGTCGGCCCCGGTCTGCTCGGCCGCGTCGTCGACGCGCTCGGCAATCCGATCGACGGCAAGGGTCCGATCAAGGCGGTCGAGCGCAAGCGCGTCGACGTCAAGGCGCCCGGCATCATTCCGCGCAAATCGGTGAACGAGCCGATGTCGACGGGCCTCAAGGCCATCGATGCGCTGATCCCGGTCGGCCGCGGCCAGCGCGAGCTGGTCATCGGCGATCGCCAGACCGGCAAGACCGCCATCATCCTCGACACGATGCTCAACCAGAAGTCGGTGCACGACAACGGCCCCGAGAAGGAAAAGCTCTACTGCGTCTACGTCGCCGTCGGCCAGAAGCGCTCGACCGTGGCGCAGTTCGTCAAGGTGCTGGAAGAGCGCGGCGCGCTCGAATACTCGATCATCGTCGCCGCCACCGCTTCCGATCCGGCGCCGATGCAGTTCCTGGCGCCGTTCGCCGGCGCCACCATGGGCGAATACTTCCGCGACAATGGCATGCACGCGCTGATCAGCTACGACGATCTGTCGAAGCAGGCCGTCGCCTATCGCCAGATGTCGCTGCTGCTGCGCCGCCCGCCGGGCCGCGAAGCCTATCCGGGCGACGTCTTCTACCTGCACTCGCGCCTGCTCGAGCGCGCCGCCAAGCTCAACGACGATCTGGGCGGTGGTTCGCTGACCGCGCTGCCGATCATCGAGACGCAGGCCAACGACGTGTCGGCCTACATCCCGACCAACGTGATCTCGATCACCGACGGCCAGATCTTCCTCGAGACCAACCTGTTCTTCCAGGGCATCCGTCCTGCGGTGAACGTCGGTCTGTCGGTCAGCCGCGTCGGTTCGGCCGCGCAGATCAAGGCGATGAAGCAGGTTGCCGGCTCGATCAAGGGCGAGCTCGCGCAGTACCGCGAAATGGCGGCCTTCGCGCAGTTCGGCTCGGATCTCGACGCCGCCACGCAGCGCCTGCTCAACCGCGGATCGCGCCTCACCGAACTCCTGAAGCAGCCGCAGTTCTCGCCGCTGAAGACGGAAGAGCAGGTCGCGGTGATCTTCGCCGGCGTCAACGGCTATCTCGACAAGCTGCCGGTCAACCAGGTCGGCAAGTTCGAGCATGGCCTGCTCAGCCACATGCGTTCGGCCGGCAAGGACGTCCTCGATGCCATCCGCAAGGAAAAGGCGCTGTCGGACGATCTGCGCGCCAAGCTGAAGGCCGAGATCGACGCTTTCGCCAAGACCTTCGCCTGAGCGAATTGCCAGTCGGGATGAGACAAGACGGGATCAGGTTTGAAGCATGCCTTCATTAAAAGACCTTCGTAACCGTATCGCCTCGGTCAAGGCGACGCAGAAGATCACCAAGGCGATGCAGATGGTCGCCGCGGCGAAGCTGCGCCGTGCGCAAGAGGCCGCGGAAGCGGCGCGCCCCTATTCGGAGCGCATGGGTTCCGTGCTGGCCAACATCACCCAGGCCATCGGCGGCGGCGGCGATGCCCCGGCGCTGATGACCGGCACCGGCAAGGATGACGTGCATCTGCTCGTCGTCTGCACCGCCGAGCGCGGCCTGTGCGGCGGCTTCAATTCGCAGATCGCCCGCCTTGCCCGCGACCATATCCGCAAGCTTTTGGCGGAGGGCAAGCAGGTCAAGATCATCTGCGTCGGCAAGAAGGGTTTCGACATCCTGCGCCGCGACTATGCATCGATGATCATCGACCGCGTCGACCTCCGCGAGGTCAAGACACTCGGCTTCGTCAATGCCGATGCCATCGCCAAGAAGGTCATCCACCTCTTCAACGAGGGCGGCTTCGACATCTGCACGCTGTTTTATTCGCAGTTCAAGTCGGTGATCAGCCAGATCCCGACCGCGCAGCAGATCATCCCGGCCGGCGTTGCTTCGGCTCCGGCCGAGGCGATCGATGGCGGTAGTGCCGTCTACGAATACGAGCCGGAGCCGGGCGAAATCCTCTCCGACCTCATTCCGCGCAACATCTCCGTGCAGGTTTTCCGGGCGCTGCTCGAAAACGTGGCCGGCGAAATGGGCGCCAAGATGAGCGCCATGGACAATGCGACGCGCAACGCCGGCGACATGATCAACAAGCTGTCGATCACCTACAACCGCCAGCGGCAGGCGCAGATCACCAAGGAACTGATCGAAATCATTTCGGGCGCCGAGGCGCTCTAGGCGTGGTTCGCGGGTCATCGACCCGCGATCGGACCGCGTGAGAAACAAAGGACGAAAAAGGGTAAAGACGATGGCGAAAGCAGCGACCCCCCAGAAGGCAGCCCCCAAGGCCGCAGCCGCGAAAACCGCAGCCCCCGCGAAGGCGGCAAAGGCTCCAGCAGCAGCCGCGAAGGCAGCCCCGGCCAAGTCGGCAGCACCGGTGAAGGCCGCTGCTGCCAAGACATCGGCAGTGGCCACCAAGGCAACGGGCGTTGCCGGCAAGGTCCGCCAGGTCATCGGCGCCGTTGTCGACGTCCAGTTCGGCGATCACCTGCCGGCGATCCTGAACGCGCTCGAGACGACCAATGTCGGCAACCGCCTGGTGCTCGAAGTTGCCCAGCATCTGGGTGAAAACACCGTGCGCTGCATCGCCATGGACTCGACCGAAGGTCTGGTTCGCGGCCAGGAAGTGCGTGACACCGGCGCGCCGATCACCGTGCCGGTCGGCCCGGGCATGCTCGGCCGCATCATCAACGTCATCGGCGAGCCGGTCGACGAAGAAGGCCCGGTCGACGCGACCGAAATGCGCTCCATCCACCAGCCGGCTCCGACCTATGTCGAGCAGTCGACGGAAGCGCAGATCCTGATCACGGGCATCAAGGTGCTCGACCTCTTGGCTCCCTACGCCAAGGGCGGCAAGATCGGCCTGTTCGGCGGCGCCGGCGTCGGCAAGACCGTGCTGATCCAGGAACTGATCAACAACATCGCCAAGGCGCATGGCGGCTATTCGGTGTTCGCCGGCGTCGGCGAGCGCACCCGCGAAGGCAACGATCTGTATCACGAGTTCATCGAATCCGGCGTCAACAAGAAGGGCGGCGGCGAAGGCTCCAAGGCCGCACTCGTCTATGGCCAGATGAACGAGCCGCCGGGCGCGCGCGCCCGCGTCGGCCTGACCGGCCTGACGGTTGCGGAATATTTCCGCGACCAGGGTCAGGACGTGCTGTTCTTCGTCGACAACATCTTCCGCTTCACGCAGGCGGGTTCGGAAGTGTCGGCTCTGCTGGGCCGTATCCCGTCGGCGGTGGGCTATCAGCCGACGCTCGCCACCGACATGGGAGCGCTGCAGGAACGCATCACCACCACCACCAAGGGCTCGATCACGTCCGTGCAGGCCATCTACGTGCCCGCCGACGATCTGACCGATCCGGCGCCGGCGACCTCGTTCGCCCACCTTGACGCGACCACGACGTTGAACCGCGCCATCGCCGAAAAGGGCATCTATCCGGCGGTCGATCCGCTGGATTCGACCTCGCGCATGCTCGACCCGCTGGTCGTCGGCGACGAGCATTATGGCGTCGCCCGCCAGGTGCAGTCGATCCTCCAGCGCTACAAGTCGCTGCAGGACATCATCGCCATCCTGGGCATGGACGAGCTGTCGGAAGAGGACAAGCAGACCGTGGCCCGCGCCCGCAAGATCGAGCGCTTCCTGTCGCAGCCCTTCTTCGTCGCCGAAGTGTTCACCGGCGCGCCGGGCAAGCTGGTCGACCTCGCCGACACCATCAAGGGCTTCAAGGGCCTCTGCAACGGCGACTACGATCACCTTCCGGAAGCCGCCTTCTACATGGTCGGCGGCATCGAGGAAGCAGTCGAGAAGGCACAGCGCCTGGCGGCTGAAGCGGCGTAATCAAGCGAATAGCGAATAGGGAGTAGCGAATTGGGAATATGGGCCGGCGAATTCTTCTTCTGACTAATTCGCTACTCGCTATTCGCTATTCGCTAAATTGATCATGGCTGAAGCTTTCAAATTCGAACTGGTCTCGCCGGAGCGTCTGCTTGTTTCCGAGCAGGTCGAATCCGTCGTCATTCCGGGCGCCGAAGGCGAGATGACCGTCATGGCGCATCACGCGCCGGTCATGACCACGATCAAGCCGGGTGTCGTCACCGTGAAAACCGCGGCGGGCGGCGAAGAACGCTATGTGGTGTTCGGCGGCTTCGCCGACATCGTTCCGGCCGGCTGCACGCTGCTGGCGGAATCGGCTGTCGCGGTGAAGGATGTCGACCGCGCCGATCTCGCGCGCCGCATCCAGGAAGCCAAAGAAGACGCTGCCGACGCCAAGGACGACGAGGCTCGCAGCAAGGCGGAGCAGTTCCTTAGCCAGCTCACCACGCTGGAAGGCGCTATTCTTCCGGCTTGAAATTAGGTTTCGATGAAAGAGTAAAAAGCGGGGCCTTGCCTCGCTTTTTTGTTTGTTGGACAGTCGCGCTGCCTTGGGATGGGGGTGGGCCGGTGACGGAAGAAACAGCGCAACGAGAAACAGCCTCACGCTCCTGGTGGTCGACGGCCCTGGTGTCGGCCTTTGGCGGTCCATTCGGCGGATTTCTGTGGATCGGCAGCGGCAAGCTGGCGGTTGCCAGCCTGGTGGTGATCAGCGCCATCGTTTTCGCACTCGCCTACACCGGATTTCCGGTTCTGCCGGGAACCGATCTTGCCTGGCTGGCCAATTTTTCAGGTATCGGTTCGATGATCCTGGGGGCAGCGCTCGTCCTGCCCTTCGCCCATCGGTTCAAGCCGGTGAGATGGTATGCGCACGGATTTTGGGTGCTGGTGCTTGTCTTTCTGACTACCTATCCGGCTGCATTTGCGATCCGTTCGTTCCTGTTCCAGCCGTTTTCGATACCATCCAGCAGTATGGTGCCGACATTGCAAGGCGGCGACTATCTCTTCGTCTCCAAATTCGCATATGGCTACAGCCGCTACAGCGTGCCGTTCAATCTGTTGCCGATAGAAGGCCGCATGTTCGGCGCGGAGCCCAAGCGAGGGGATGTGGTGGTGTTCAAATTCCCGCCCGACCCCAGCGTGGATTACATCCAGCGGATCGTCGGTCTTCCCGGGGACAAAATCCAGATGGTCAATGGCGTGCTGCACATCAACGATGTGGCCGTCGGCCTCAAGGATGCAGGCACTTTCTCCTACGAGGAACGCGAGCAACCTGCCAGGCTTGAACGGGAGACCCTGCCGGGTGGTGTCACCCATTTCGTTCTCGACCTGACGGACAGTTCCATCGGCGACAACACGCGGGAATTTGAGGTGCCCGAAGGCCACTATTTCATGCTGGGCGACAATCGCGACAATGCCTCCGACAGCCGATTCATGGTCGGCTTCGTTCCCTACGAAAACCTCGTCGGCAAGGCCGTGCGATTGTTCTGGAATTCAAAAGGCACGGAGTATTCTTCCCGGCAAACGCTGGACGGTTCGGTCGGCAAATAAGCCTGAATCGAGTTGGTTCGGACCCGCACCAAGTCTGGTTGATGACTACTTCATATCTATGCCGAGCGCGGCGAAGGCCAAGGTCGGACCGTCGCGTCGCAGGTGGACGAGATGCACAGCCACAAGTTCGATCAACGTCTGGCGTTCGGCGTGATCCCCAGCGAAGCCGGCCAGGTCGAACACCGCGGTCACGGTTTCGTTGGCCGGCAGTTGCTCACTCAAAAGTTCCGTCAACGCCGCGTCGAGCGGATCGGTGAAATGGCCCTCCGGCAAGGTTTTCCCTCGCGCGGCGCAGGCGGCGATCCAGGCAGCCACCACCAGGGTCAGATGGACCAGTTCGGTACCGGCTTCCAGGCATTCGATGGCGGAAGCGATGATGCGCTGCGGCAGTTTCTGGCTGCCGTCATTGGCGATCTGCGCCGTGCGATGGGCAAGTGCAGTGTTGGAAAAACGCTCCGCGAGCTCCGCAATATAGGCGCTCGTGTCCAATCCGGCATCCTCGGGCAGGGTCGGGATGGCTTCGGCCCACAAGGCATCGACGAATTGGCGGATCGCCGGGTCGGCGAAGGCGCGGTCGACGGTGGCATGACCGCTGAGCAGGCCAAGATAGGCGATGGCCGAATGCGAGCCGTTGAGCAGCCTGAGCTTCATGTCCTCGGACGGGCCGACGTCGCGAACCATGGTGACGCCGAATTGTTCCCACGCGGGCCGGCCAGTCGGGAACTTATCTTCGACCACCCACTGACAAAACGGCTCGGTCATCACGGGCCAGGCATCCTCGACGCCGAGTTCTTCAGCGATCCGCGCCCGATCGGCGTCGGTGGTTGCAGGCACGATGCGATCGACCATGCTGGAGGGAAACGCGACCTGGTGTGCGATGTGGTCGGCAATTCCGACATCACTCGATTGGGCGAGCCCGGCATCTCGCAACTGGGCGAATTCGACCAACAGCCGGTGCAGCGTGGCGCCGTTGGCCGGCAAATTGTCGCAACACAGGACAGTGAAGGGCGGCGTGCCGGCGGCGCGTCGCAGGGCAAGCGCCTCGGTCAGGAAACCATGCGCTGTCTTCGGCATCCGGGGATTGGCCAGATCATGGACGATATCGGGATGGGCGGCGTCCAATCCGCCGCCTGCCGCCCTCAGATAGGCTTTTTCGGTGATCGTCAGCGTGACGATGCGGGTGCGCGGATCGGTCAGCGTGGCCAGCACAGCGCTGGGGTCTTCGGGCGCCACCAGCATCGCGCCGATCGAGCCGATGACCTGAAGCTTTTCGGTTCCACTGCTTCTGATCGCCAGCGTGTAGAGCCCGTCCTGCGGCGTGAGAGCGTCGCACGTGTCGGTGCTGCGCAGCGAAACGCCTGTTATGCCCCAATCCGCCTCGCCTGCCGCCAGGCAATCGTCGACATAGGCTGCCTGATGGGCGCGGTGGAAGGCGCCGACACCAAGGTGCACAATGCCCGGGACGACGCGGCTGCGATCATACGCAGGTGTCGCGATCGAGGCAGGCAGTGCGCGCACGGTCTTCGTGGAAAGGCGTTCGGTCGTCGTGGTGCGACTGGTCTGGTCGGATGACATGAGTGGCCTCGGCAGGGATCGGCAAAGCGGCGTAACATTCGATTTCCTGCCACACAATGGGTCGAAAAGTCATCATACAACAATCGCATTTTTGTATGTTGACATTATTTCTTGCCGCCCCTACCGATAGTGGCCTTGGGAGGATGACCGTGGCACTGACCCATGCGGATTTGCTGTTTCCCGCCGAGGCGCATTCGCGCTCGGTTGCCCGTGATCTCTATGCCGGGATCAAGGACCTGCCCCTTGTCAGCCCGCATGGCCACACCGATCCGCGCTGGTATGCGCTGAACGAGCCATTCCCGGATCCAGCGCAACTGCTCATCGTCCCGGATCACTACATCTTCCGCATGCTGTTCAGCCAAGGCGTCCGCCTCGAGGATCTCGGCGTGGCGACGCTCGACGGCGCGCCGGTCGAGACCGACGGCAGGGCGATCTGGCGGCTTTTTGCCGAGCATTATCATCTGTTTCGGGGCACGCCGACCCGGCTGTGGTTCGATCATGTGCTTGCCGATCTGTTCGGCATCGACGAACCGCTGACCGCGGCGACCGCCGACCGCCACTACGACACCATCGCGACGCTGCTGCAGTGGGAGAATTTTCGCCCGCGCGCGCTGTTCGAGCGTTTCAACATCGAGGTCATCGCGACCACGGAAGGCGCGCTCGACGATCTCAAATGGCACCAGATGATCCGCGACAGCGGCTGGCAGGGCCGTGTGGTCACCGCTTATCGGCCGGATGCTGTCGTCGATCCCGATTTCGAAGGGTTTTCAACCAATCTCGACCGGCTCGGCGAGATCACCGGCTGCGACACCGGCAATTGGGCCGGCTATCTCGATGCGCATCGCCAGCGGCGTGCCTTCTTCAAGAGCTTCGGCGCGACTTCGTCGGATCATGGCCATCCGACGGCCGAGACCGCCAATCTTTCGGATGCGGCGGCGCAAGAGCTGTTCAATCGGATTCGCCGTGGTTCCGACGATGAGCGCGAGCGAAAACTGTTCCGCGCCCAGATGCTGACCGAGATGGCCAAGATGAGCCTCGACGATGGACTGGTCCTGCAGATCCATCCCGGCTCCTGGCGCAATCATTCGCCCGCGATCTTCCAGAAATTCGGCCGCGACAAGGGTTTCGATATCCCGACCAGGACCGACTATGTGACGGCGCTGAAGCCGCTGCTCGACTGCGTCGGGCTGGAGCGCGACCTCACCGTCATCCTGTTCACGCTCGACGAGACCAGTTATGCGCGCGAGCTGGCGCCGCTGGCCGGTGTCTACCCGGCGCTGAAGCTCGGGCCGGCATGGTGGTTCCACGACAGCTCGGAAGGCATGCGGCGCTTCCGCGAGATGACCACCGAGACGGCCGGCTTCTACAACACCGTCGGTTTCAACGACGACACCCGTGCCTTTCCGTCGATCCCGGCGCGTCACGATGTGGCGCGGCGAGTCGACTGCGCGTTCCTGGCGCGTCTCGTCGCCGAGCATCGGCTGCGCGAGGACGAGGCGTATGAGCTGGCGCGGGAACTGGCCTATACGCTGGCGAAAAAGGCGTATCGGCTCTGAAGGGGCAACTCGCCCGCAATGCAAAGGGAGGAAACCATGTTGCATTTTTCAAGACTGACGGGAGCTGCGCTACTCGCCGCCGCACTGATGGCCGGAACGGCAAGCGCCCAGACGGTTCTGCGCTCGTCCGACACCCACCCGGACGGCTATCCGACGGTCGAGGCAGTCAAATATTTCGGCGAGCTTGTAAAGGAGCGTACGGCCGGCCGCTATGCGGTCGAGCTCTATCATTCCGCGCAGCTCGGCGAAGAAAAGGACACGATCGAGCAGGTTCGCACCGGCGTGATCGACCTCAACCGCATCTCGATGGCGCCGTTCAACGGGCTCATTCCCGAAACCACGGTGCCCTCGCTGCCCTACATCTTCCGCTCGGAAGACCATATGCACAAGGTCATGGACGGGGCGGTCGGCGACCAGATCGCGGCGGCGTTCGAACAGGTCGGGCTGGTGCTGCTCGCCTTTTATGACAGTGGCGCGCGCTCCTTCTACAATTCGAAGAAGCCGATCAACTCATTAGCCGATCTGTCCGGCATGAAGTTCCGCGTCATCCAGTCCGACATCTTCGTCGACATGGTGGCGGCACTCGGCGCCAACGCGACGCCGATGCCGTATGGCGAGGTGTATTCGGCGATCGAGACCGGGGTCATCGACGGCGCGGAAAACAATTTTCCGAGCTACGACACCGCCAAGCATGCGGAAGTCGCCAAGTTCTATTCGCTCGACGAGCACACTATGGTGCCGGAAGCCTTCGTCATGGCGAAGTTGAGCTGGGACAAGCTGACGCCGGAGGATCAGGCGATCTTCAAGGCGGCCGCCAAGGAGAGCGTCGCCAGGCAGCGCGAGCTGTGGACCGCCAAGGTCAAGGAATCGCGCGCCAAGGTCGAGGCGGCCGGTTCGCAGATCACGACGCCGGACAAGCAGCCCTTCATCGACGCCATGGGTCCGGTCTACGAGAAGCACGTCAAGGACGACAAGCTGAAGGCCATGGTCGAAGCCATCAAGGCCGTGCAGTGATCAAGCGGCGGCGCGGGCATTCCACGCCGCCATCCTCTTGCGGAGAGAACCGGTGACCTCCAGCCCAGAACACAGACCGCCCCTGTCCGGCGTCGCGCGCATGATGTCGCGCGTCAGCACAGCGGCGCTATGGGTCGCAGGCATCGGGCTGGTGCTGATGACCGCCTTCGTCGCCTGGCAGGTGTTCGGTCGTTATGTCCTGAACCGCTCGCCAAGCTGGACCGAGCAGGGCTCGGTGATGCTGATGAGCTGGTTCATTTTCCTCGGCGCTGCCGTCGGGGTGCGCGAGAACTATCACCTCGGCTTCGACGTCCTGCTCTACGTGCTGCCCAAAGGCGGCAAGCGTTGGCTGCGGATGATCTCGGACCTCGTCGCGCTCGCCTTCGGCATCGGTATGATCTGGTATGGCAGCCAACTGGTTGCATTGACCTGGGGCGCTACCTTGCCGTCGCTCGGCATATCCGGGGGCTGGGACTACGTCCCGCTGGTCGCGGGAGGCGTGCTCGTCGTGCTCTTCACGCTGGAGCGCATCGTGCTTCGTCTCTCCGGTGCGCCGATCGACGATGTGCTCGATGAACTGCCGCCGGCGGAAGTTGCAACCGAACTCGACACGGCGAACGTGAAGGTCTGACGGCATGGAACTCTGGATCCTCTTCGGCGTCTTCACCCTTCTGATGCTTATCGGCACGCCGATCGCTTTCTGCCTCGGCGTCGCAAGCTTTGCCACCGTCCTTTACATGGGCCTGCCGCCGCTCATCGTGTTCCAGCGCCTGAATTCCGGCATGAGCGTCTTTTCGCTGCTGGCCATTCCGTTCTTCATCTATGCCGGCGACTTGATGGTGCGCGGCGGCATCGCCAGCAAGATCGTTGCCTTCGCCGGCTCGCTCGTTGGCCATTTGCGCGGCGGCCTCGGGCAGGTCAACATTGCGACCGCTACACTGTTCGGCGGCATTTCCGGCTCCGCGGTGGCCGAGGCAGCGGCGGTCGGCGGCTTGATGATCCCGCAGATGAAAGCGCGTGGATATGGAGCGGATTACGCCGTCAACGTCACGTCGATGGCGGCGCTGATCGCGCTGCTCCTGCCGCCGTCGCACAACATGATCATCTACTCGATCTCGGCAGGTGGAAAGATCTCCATCGCCGACCTGTTCACGGCCGGCATCATTCCGGGCCTGCTGTTGGCCCTGTCGCTGATGATCACCGCCTATTTCGTGGCGCGCTCCCGCGGCTATCCGACCGAGCCGTTTCCGGGCTTCACCGCCGTCGCGCATCTCTTCGCTGTCGCGGTGCCCGGCCTGCTGCTGATCGCGATCATCTTCGGTGGCGTACGATCGGGCGTTTTCACGGCAACCGAGAGTTCCTGTGTCGCGGTCATCTATGCGTTGCTCGTCACTGTCTTCGTTTACCGGCAGATGACTTGGGAAGGTTTCGTTCATGCCACCCATGGTGCCGTGCGCACCACGGCCATGGTGCTGCTCATCATCGGCATGGCGGCGGCGTTCTCGTGGTTGATGGCCTTCCTGAAAGTGCCGGCAGCGCTCATAGCCTCCATGAACGCGATCTCGGACGATCCGCTGGTCGTGCTTCTCCTGCTCAACGTCTTGATGCTGTTCCTCGGCACCTTCATGGACATGGGGCCGACGATCATCATCTGTACGCCGATCTTCCTGCCCGTGGCGCAAGCCTACGGCGTCGACCCGGTGCATTTTGGCGTTATCATGATCCTCAACTTCGGCATCGGGCTGAATACGCCGCCGGTGGGCGCTGTGCAGTTCGTGGCGTGCGCAGTGGGCAAGATATCCGTCTGGGAAGCGATGCGCTCGATCTGGCCGTTCTACGGGGCCGGGCTCGTGGTACTGGGGCTCGTCACTTACATTCCGGCCATTTCGCTCTGGCTACCGAGCGTCTTCAAATAGGGGCGACATGGCATCGGACACCGCAACCGACCTCAGGGTCGAGAGAAAACCCAAATTGTCGGAGACAGTGGTCACGACGATCCGCAAGCAGTTGCAGGCGGGTGAGATCCTGCCCGGCCATAAATTACCGACCGAAGGCCAACTGACCGAAACCTTCGGCGTCAGCCGCACCGTCATCCGCGAGGCGCTGGCCAAGCTTGCCGCCGACGGGCTGGTCGAACCGCGCCAGGGCGCCGGCGTCTTCGTCACAGAGCACATCTCGACAATGTTCGGCGCCCTTGCCGCCGACATGGGCAGCAAGGATTCGATCGCGCTCAACGTGCTCGAAGTGCGGCTGGCGATCGAGATTGAATCGGCCGGGATCGCCGCAGTCCGCCGCAATGCCGCGCAGGAGGCGGCGATCCAGGAAGCCTTCTTCGAATTCGAGCGGCTGCTGCTTGCCAGCGAGCCGACCGGTCCGGCCGACCTCGCCTTCCATCGCGCGATCGCCAGCGCCACCAGCAACCCATTCTATGTCGAGATGCTCGACGTGCTCGGCCGGCGCGCCATCCCGTGCGACGTGACTTCGCCCTGGTCGACCGAATTGGCGCAATCCGATAGCTACCAGCGCGGACTGCAGCGCGAGCACCTGGTGATCCTCAACGCCATTACCTCTGGCGATGCCGAGGCCGCGCGAGAGGCGATGCGCGCGCACCTCACCGCCAGCCAGCAGCGTTACCGCGAACGCCTGCATGCGCGTCAGGCTTTTTATGCCAGTTCGGTCAAGGCCGCCGCCGGCGAATGACCCATCTCAAGTCAGGATTGAAATGAACCAGAGCCACACCGACTATTCATCCCGCTTTGCCATCGACCCGGTCGCCGCCGCGGCGATGGGAACCGATGAGCTGCGCCACAACTTTCACATTGACGGCCTATTCCAGCCCGGCCGCATCAGCCTGACCTACACACATTACGACCGCATGATCGTCGGCGGCGCCGTGCCGACGGGCGCCGCGCTTCAACTGGAAACGATCAAGCCGACCGGCACCAAGAACTTTCTCGACCGTCGCGAGCTGATCGCCGTCAACATCGGCGGTGCAGGCGTCATCAAGGCCGGCGGCCAGTCCTTCGAATTGCAGGCGCGCGACATGCTCTATCTCGGCATGGGCATCGCTGATGTGTCGTTCGCGTCGGCCGATGCAGATGCGCCGGCCAAATTCTATCTGCTCAGCGCGCCGGCGCATCAGGCCTGGCCCAGCCGGCTGATCCGCATCGGCGACGCCAAGCGCCTCGATCTCGGCAGCAAGGACACCTGCAACGAGCGTTCGATCTTCCAGTTCATCCATGCCGACGGCGTGAAGACCTGCCAGCTGGTGGTCGGCATGACTCAGCTGGCGCCGGGCTCGGTGTGGAACACCATGCCGTGCCATGTGCATGACCGGCGCATGGAGGCCTATCTCTATTTCGACCTGGCGGAGACGGCACGCGTCTTCCACTTCATGGGCGAGCCGGACGAGACGCGCCATATCGTCATGGGCAACGAGGAAGCGGTGCTGTCGCCGGGCTGGTCGATCCATTCGGGCGCCGGCACTTCCAATTATGCTTTCATCTGGGCGATGGCCGGCGACAACGTCGACTATACCGATGTCGACCCGGTGGCGTTGAGCGATCTGCGGTGAGCGACCCCTTCAGCCTTGCCGGAAAACGTATCCTGGTCACCGGCGCCAACACCGGCATCGGCCAGGGCATCGCCGTATCGATCGCACGCGCCGGGGGCGCGGTGGTCGGCGTCGGCCGCTCGTCGATGGACGATACGGCAGACAAGGTCGCCGCGCTGGGAGGGCAATTCGAGGCGGTCAGCGCCGACCTTGCCGACATTTCGGCCGCCGGCCCGTTGCACGACCGGATCTGGGACGAAAGCGGTCCGCTCGACGGGCTGGTCAACAATGCCGGCATCATCCGCCGCGCCGATGCCGTCGATCTCAGCGAGGCCGATTGGGACGACGTCATGGACGTCAATCTGAAAACGGTTTTTTTGCTCTGCCAAAGCTTTGCAAGGCGTGCCTTGGCCGCTGAGCGGAAAGGCAAGATCGTCAACATTGCCTCCGTGCTGAGTTTCCAGGGTGGCATCCGCGTTGCGTCCTACACTGCCTCGAAGCACGGTGTGCTCGGCATCACGCGTCTGCTCGCCTGCGAATGGGCGCAAAAAGGCATCAACGTCAACGCCATCGCGCCGGGCTATATCGAGACCAACAACACGCAGGCGCTGCGCGCCGATCCCGACCGCAGCGCCGCCATCCTGGCGCGTATCCCGGCCGGCCGCTGGGGCGAGGCGGGCGACATTGGCGACGCCGCCGTCTTCCTGCTGGCGCCGGCATCGGACTATATGCATGGAGCGGTGGTGCCGGTGGATGGCGGCTGGCTGGCGCGCTAGCGAGGTTCATCGTTTAGCGGAAACGCTGAACCGCGCTATCTCATTGTTTTAACGCAATTCCGGACGGAAAACCGTTTCACACTTTTCCTGGAATTGCTCTGAGGAGACAACGATGACCGCAAAGATTTTCGCGCAAGCCGGCGAGGGCGCCTGGACGAAGACGCCAGACGGCAACAGGCGGCGCGTTCTCCTGCACACCGACGAGTTGATGCTGGTCGAATTCGGCTTCGACAAGGGTGGCGTCGGCGCCCTGCATTCGCACCCGCATGTCCAGGCAAGCTATGTCGCCGAAGGCCGCTTCGAGGTGACCATCGACGGTAGGACCGAAACCATCGAGACCGGCGGCAGCTTCATTGTGCCGTCCGGTCTGGTGCACGGCGTCAAGGCGCTGGAAGCAGGGCGGCTGGTCGACAGCTTCACGCCGCACCGGGCCGATTTCCTCGGCTAGCCAAGGGTAAGAGATCGAGCGGGAATGACCCGCACCCCGAAAGAGGCGCGGGTCTGTTGCCTGGGCGCTTGTGGCGCCGCGGTACTCAAGACATCACCGCAGGATGAGGACCCTGCCGCACCGTGGTGAAGATAGTCTTAATGCGCCGGCGCTGCATGGCACGACGAACCGGAGGCTGCGCTCGCTCGATCAGGTGATGTGACGCAGGAGGCTGAAGAGCCGCTCGAACGTCTTGCCGTAGGGCGGGCGCAACAAGGCTCCGGCGCTCAGCCGGGACTGTGTGAAAACCGGCTTCTCCTTGCTGAACGTCCGGAATCCCCACTCGCCGTGATAGGCGCCCATGCCGCTGGCGCCGACCCCGCCGAAAGGCTGGTTTTCCTGTACCAGATGCAGCATGCAGTCGTTGATGGTGACACCGCCGGCAATAGTCTCGTGCAGGATGCGTTGACGATTGCCGCTGTCGCGGCCGAACCAGTAGAGCGCCAGCGGGCGCTCCGCTCCGTTCACATGCGCGATCGCTTCGTCGATCCCGGTGTATTCTACGATGGGCAGCACCGGCCCAAAAATCTCCTCGCGCATCAGCCGCAGGTTTGCGCCGGCGTTGCGGACCAGGGTCGGCAGCAGCTTCCGGCTTTTGGCACCCAGCTCTTCGCCGGCCGGGTTGATTTCGGTGACATCGGCGCCGGCGTCACGCGCTTCAGTGATCATGTCGCGCAGGCGCTGGTGGTGCCGGTCGCTGATGATGGCGGTATAATCGGGGTTGTCGCGCAAGGTCGGGTAGAGCTTCGCGATCGCCGTTGCTAGCTTGACAGCGACCGTGCCTGCCTGCCCCTTCGGCACCAGCAGATAATCCGGCGCGATGCAGGTCTGCCCGGCATTCAAGAGCTTGCCATAGGCAATGCTGGATACCGCCGCGTCAAGATCGCAGGACGGATCGAAGATTGCCGGCGACTTGCCGCCGAGTTCGAGCGTGACCGGGGTCAGGTTGGCGGCCGCGGCGATCGCGACCTGGCGTCCGACCGCGGTCGAGCCGGTGAACAGCAAATGATCGAAAGGCATCGACACGAAGGCCTTGCCCATCTCGGCATCGCCGGTGATGACGCTGAGCTCATCGGATGCGAAATGCTCGGCAACGAGTTTGGCCAGCAGCACTGAGAATGCCGGCGTCAATTCGGAAGGTTTTATGAGCACGCGGTTGCCGGCGGCAAGGGCGGCGGTCACCGGCGCGACGGCGAGTTGGAAAGGATAATTCCAGGGCGACACGATACCGACGACGCCGAGCGGCTGCGGGACGAGGCGATTTCGGCCGGGCAGGAACGGCATGGTGGTGACAACGCGGCGTTCGCGCATCCAGCCCCTGACATGCGACAGCGCGTGGCGGATGCCGGCGCGCACGACGAACAGTTCCGCAAGGCGCGTCTCGTGTGCCGAACGGCCGCCAAAGTCGGCGTCGATGGCGGTGCAGATGTCGGCTTCATGCCGCTCGGTCAGCGCCAGCAGGCGTTTCAGGCGATCCTTGCGGATGCCAAAGTTGGGGAAAGGCTGCGCCTCGAAGGCGGCGCGCTGCAGGTGGAACCGCTTGCCGAGAACATCCTGTCTGGTCTGCAGCATCGCATCCTCCCTGGCTAGCGGAGCCGAGCTTACATTGCTGGGTAAAGGAATCCAGCGAGGTAAAGGTGTCGTTAGGGAAGGCGCAGCTGCGGGCGACCTGTTCCTGTTGTGGCACGATGACAGCTGCGCTAAGGCATGGTGCCCATGCAGAGAGTCGTTTTGACCGATTTCCCATCCTCTCCCATCCAGGAATTCCAGTCCGGTGTCTGCCTGATGCTGATATCGGCGACGAGTATCTTGGCCATGGACCCCAAGCGGCGCGTTTCGTGTCGGGCGGCCCAGCGGAATTGCGGATGAAGGGCGCTCACAGGCTTGAGGCTGCGTTTGGAGCGGCTGCGCGAAGGGTTGTGCGGGAGTTTCTGCGGTTGGTGCCGCTGTCTCTGAAACAGCGCATGCAAAAACGCACATACGCACGCGCGGCGCCCGCCAACAGAATTTTCATTTCGGGTTGCGCGCGCAGCGGGACGACGCTGACACAGCGGCTGATGAGGTGTTTCGAGGACATTTTCGTCCATCCACCCGAAGCGCGATACACAATGCTGGACATGTTGGACCGGCCGGAATCGAACCTCGTCGTCAAGCGCGATGCGCGCGGTTTTGCGCATCTGGCGAAGCTCCCTGCCTCCATCGGCTTGATCTATTGCGTGCGCCATCCCTTCGACACGCTGACAAGTTCGCATCCGCAAACACGCAACGAGCGTCGGTTCCACGTCACGCCGCATCGCTGGCTGGCCGAATACGACGCGCTGACCCGGCTGAAGAAGGCACAACCGCACCGGCAGATACTCTTTGTCCGCTACGAAGACATGATCGGCGCGCCCAATGCGCAGCAGGACAGAATCGCGCAGTCGTTCGGACTGACACCGCGCATTCGTTTCAGCGAGGATCCGGACAATCCGATCCGGGTGGCTTCGTTGAGAAAATGGGAACGGAATGAAGAATTCAGGACCTATCTCGGCGGTCTGCCCCCGGCATTTCTCGTCGGCGTCCGGCGTTTCTGCGCCGAGTTCGGCTATGACATGCCAATGAGCACGCCGACCGTGGACGCGCGATGATGCAGGCACCGGCGGCCCTCGCGACAGACGAGCGAGATCCCAAGCGGCGCGTGCTGAAGGACGTGTTCGGCTTCGATGATTTCCGCCCCGGCCAGGCCGATGTCATGGATGCGCTGCTGGCCGGGCGTCATGTGCTGGCCGTCATGCCGACAGGGGCGGGCAAATCGCTCTGCTACCAGGTCCCGGCACTTGTCCTGGGCGGGCTCACCATTGTCGTTTCGCCGTTGGTGGCGCTGATGCAGGATCAGGTCGCCGCCTTGCGGCTTGCCGGCGTGGCTGCCGATACGATCAATTCCTCGATCGACCGCGATGCCAATATCGCCGCATGGCGTCGCGTCGCCTCAGGCCAGACGCGCCTGCTCTATCTCGCGCCGGAGCGGCTGGTGACCGAACGGATGCTCGAGGCGCTGGCCAGGCTCGATGTCAGCCTGATCGCCGTCGACGAGGCGCATTGCATCTCGCAATGGGGGCCGGCGTTCCGGCGCGAATACGAGGACCTGTCGCGTCTGCGCGGCATCTTTCCCAACGTGCCGATCATCGCGCTGACGGCAACGGCGGACGAAGGCACGCGCACCGACATCGAATGCCGGCTGTTTGCCGAGCGCGTCGAGACCCTGGTGCTGGGCTTCGACCGGCCGAACATCAAGCTTGCCATCGAGGCCAAGCAGGACAGCAAGCGGCAATTGCTGCGCTTCGTCGAGCGCCATCCCGGCCGCAGCGGCATCGTCTACTGCCTGTCGCGCAAGAAGACGGAGGAGATGGCGGCCTTCCTCGAGAAGAACGGCGTCACCGCGCTCGCCTATCATGCCGGCATGAGCAAGGAGGCGCGCGACGCTAACCAGAACAGCTTCATGACCTTGTCCGGTGTCGTCATGGTGGCGACCATCGCTTTCGGCATGGGCATCGACAAGCCTGACGTCGCCTATGTCTTCCACACCGACATGCCGGGCAGCCTGGAGGCCTACTACCAGGAGATCGGCCGCGCCGGCCGCGATGGGCGGGACGCCGAGGCACATATGCTGTTCGGCCTTGGCGATATCCGCATGCGCCGGATGTTCATCGACGACGAGGATGCGCCGCCCGAGCACAAGAGGCGCTCGCATGGCCGGCTCGACACGCTGATCGGCTACTGCGAGACGGCGCAGTGCCGCCGCCAGGTGCTGCTCGGCTATTTCGGCGAGGAAGCGCAGCCTTGCGGCAATTGCGACACTTGCCTCGACCAGGCGCCGCGCGCCGATGGCGGAGCGGAGGCGCGGATCATCCTGGCAGCCATCG
This sequence comes from Mesorhizobium sp. M7A.F.Ca.MR.176.00.0.0, assembly GCF_004023165.1. Lineage (NCBI taxonomy): Bacteria > Pseudomonadati > Pseudomonadota > Alphaproteobacteria > Hyphomicrobiales > Phyllobacteriaceae > Mesorhizobium > Mesorhizobium sp. M7A.F.Ca.MR.176.00.0.0. The sequence goes on from NZ_RZTC01000010.1 coordinate 94,346, forward strand.
CGCAGAGTGGCGAACGCTTCGGTGCCGGCCATGTCATCGACATCCTGCTCGGCCATGAAACCGAAAAAGTGCTGGCCAGGAACCACCAGAGGCTCACGAGTTTCGGCAGCGGTCTGGCGCACAAGAAGGATTTCTGGCTGTCGCTGATCCGGCAGCTCGTCGCAGGCGGGTTCCTGATGCCGGATCCGGCCGGTCATGGCGGCCTCGCCATCGCCGAAAAAGGCCATGCGCTGGGCCGTGGCGAGATGCCGTTCCACTACCGTGTCGAGGTGCGCAGCCGCGCCTTGCGCAAGATGCGGGCGGCCGAGGGTTCAGGCATGAACGCCGAGGGTATCGATGCGTCATTGCTCGCCGCGCTCAAATCCTTGCGCCTGCGGCTCGCCAAGGAACGCCAGGTGCCGGCCTATGTGGTGTTTTCCGACCGCACGCTGATCGACATGGCCGAGCGCCGCCCGCACGACCTCGACGCCTTCGCCG
>NZ_RZTC01000111.1:0-2757 GCF_004023165.1 Mesorhizobium sp. M7A.F.Ca.MR.176.00.0.0
TGGCCCCTTGCGGTCCGCTCGCGAAACCGGTCAACTTCAGACTGATTTCCCCAAAACCCGATCTCCCCACCCCCCCGACCTCCCAAGACATAGGCAGATGCATGTTCTTCGCTTCCGACAATTGGGCAGGCGCCCATCCCAATATTGCCGCCGGCCTGTCGGCCAATGCCGGCGGCTTTTCCACCGCCTATGGCGACGGTGCGCTCGACCGGGCAGTCTACCAGCGCTTCAGTGAGATTTTCGAACGCGAGGTCGCGGTGTTCTTCGTCGCCACCGGCACGGCCGCCAACTCGCTGGCGCTCACCGCTTACAACAAGCCGGGCGGCATTTCCTTTGCCCATCGCGAATCGCATGTCATCGAGGACGAATGCGGCGCGCCGGTATATTTTTCCGGCGGCTCTCGCCTGAATGAGATCGATGGCGCGCTGGGCAAGATCGATCCGCACAATCTGGAAAGGACCATCGGCCGTTTCGCACCGGAAATTGTCCATTGGGGACGGCCGATGGCCGTTTCGATCACCCAGTCGACCGAGGTCGGCACCATCTACGGCCTGGATGAGATCGAGACGATCTCGGTGGTCGCCAAACAATATTCGGTGCCCCTGCACATGGATGGCGCCCGCTTTGCCAATGCGCTGGTCGCACTCGACACGACACCGGCCGAAATGACCTGGAAACGCGGCGTCGACATCCTCTCCTTCGGCGGCACCAAGAACGGCTGCTGGTGCGCCGAAGCGATCGTGTTGTTCGACCTCGATCGTGCCAGGGAATTGGCCTTCCTGCGCAAGCGCGCCGCCCAGCTGTTTTCGAAATCGCGCTTCGTCGCGGCGCAGTTCGAGGCCTATTTCAAGGATGGGCTGTGGCTGAACACCGCCCGCCACGCCAACGCCATGGCCGCACGCCTTGCCGCCGCGATCGAGGATTCGGCAACGGCCAAGCTGGCATGGCTGCCGCAGGCGAACGAGGTTTTCGCGGTGATCAAGAAAGCCGAGGCCGAGAGGCTGCAAGCCGCGGGTGCCGCCTTCTACGACTGGCACAAGCCGCATGGCTTTGACGGCCACATCGGCGAGGACGAGTTGCTCTACCGCTTCGTCACCAGCTTTGCGACGACAGCCGATGAAGTCGACCGTTTTGGCCAGCTGATCGCCTGATAACGCATTTCCCCGACAACAAAAAAGCGGCGCCTTTCGGCGCCGCTTCCGTCTCGGGAGGAGACTTGTATTTTAGGCAGCGGGCTTGGCCTCGATCTGCTTGGCCTTGGCCGAAGACGCCGTAATGGCGATCTTGCGCGGCTTCAGCTCCTCGGGGATGTTGCGCTTGAGGTCGACGAAGAGCAGGCCGTTCTTCAGCGAGGCGCCAACGACCTCGACGTGGTCGGCAAGCTGGAAGCGACGTTCGAAAGCCCTCGAGGCAATGCCGCGATAGAGCAGCTCAGAGCCTTCGCCGGTACCCTCGTCCTTGCGCTCACCCTTCACGGTCAGCACGTTGCGATGGGCTTCGATCGAGATTTCCTCGTCCGAGAAGCCGGCAACCGCCATCGAGATCCGGTAGGAATCCTCACCGGTGCGCTCGATGTTGTAGGGCGGATAGGTCTGCGCGCCATCCGGCTGCGCGAGCGAATCGAGCATCGTGAACAGACGATCGAAGCCGACGGTCGAGCGATAAAGCGGGGAAAAATCAACGTGACGCATGAGGTGTTCTCCTGTTGAGCAACATGGTTTGCGTATGGCCGGTGCGAAACCCTTGAGCGGCGTTTCGGGTGGACCAGCGGCCCCGACATTGGCGACCGCACGAGAGATTTGGGGAGCGCTGGAAAGCATTTCAAGATTTCACCTGGCGGCAAAAGCCACGGCGGCCGGACCCTTGATGAACGGCAGATGAACCGGCACTTCGGCGCGCGTTCAGGCAGCCGGCGCTAAAGTCCATTCCAGGATCAAGGACTGGCGGCGCCGATTGCACAACAGGCACCGCAACGAGGCCGACCGGGTGTAACGTCCCTTCCTCCCGGATCGACAGAGGCCGGAAGCACGCTTTCAAGCGGCTTCCGGCCTTCCCTGATGCAGCCTTCCCTTCACCGGGAATTCCTTGGCTTTTGGCGCATGGGCGTCTATCACCTTAGCGGAGCCGGCCAGCGCAGGCGGGCATGCGAGACGCCGAGCACGAAGCGCCGAATGACGGATCTTTTCACCGAAAACTCCCTTTTTCACGAAATCGAGGGCAATCCGCGGCCGGAAAATGCCACCGGCGGCTTCTTCACCACGCGTGACCGCAAGAATATCCGCTACGGCCTGTTCGGCGCGGTCGCTCGCCCGATGAAGGGCACCGTGGTCCTGCTCACCGGCCGCAACGAGTGCATCGAGAAATATTTCGAAACCATCCGCAACCTTGCCGATCGCGGCTTTGGCGTCGCCACGCTCGATTGGCGCGGCCAGGGCGATTCCGACCGGCTGATCCGCGATCACCAGCGCGGCTACGTCAGCAGCTTCCGCGAGTACACCGCCGACCTCGAACAGTTCTTCGAGGAGATCGTGCTGCCCGATTGCCGCGGACCGTACTACATCCTCGCCCATTCGGCAGGTGCCTTGATCACCCTGCTTGCCGCCCCATCGATGGTGAACCGCATCCGGCGCATGGTGCTGATCGCGCCCTTCCTGACGCTGCCCGACCTGCCGGTCTCGATCTCGACGGTTCGCCGCGTCTGTTCTCTGTTCTGCGCTCTCGGCCTCGGCCGGCTCTACGCCGCCTGGGGTCCGCGGC
>NZ_RZTC01000111.1:2767-15726 GCF_004023165.1 Mesorhizobium sp. M7A.F.Ca.MR.176.00.0.0
GCGGCCGAGGGTTACGGCCCCTTTCGAGACCAACAAGCTGACATCGGACCCGGAGCGCTATCGGCGCAACACGCGGATCTATGAAGAATACCCGCAACTGGCGCTTGGCGGGCCGACGATCCGCTGGCTGCAGGCAGCCGCGAAAGCATCGGAAGCCGTCAGCGACCCCGATTTCATGGCTCGGATCCAGGTCCCGCTGCTGATCATCGCCGCCGGCGCCGACCAGGTCGTCTCGACCAGGGCCGTGGAAGCCTACGCCAGGCGTCTGCGGCTCGGTTCGCTGCTGATGATCGATGGCTCCCGCCACGAAATCCTGCAGGAAGCCGACATCTACCGCGAGCAATTGCTCGCCGCCTTCGACGCCTTCATTCCCGGCAGCGACGACCCCACAGCCTGACGGGCGCCGGTCGCTGGCCCGCTCCCCAAGGGGGGCCGCCGGCAGTAAAACGACTGCTTCAAGCGGTCGGCATCACCTGAATGGCGGCGGACGCTCGTTTAGCCGCGCAGGGCGGCCATGGCGGCGGCATGAAGTTCCGGCGTCGCCGCGGCGAGTACATCGCCGCCCTGTTCCGCCGGCCCGCCATCGAATGTGGTGACGACGCCGCCTGCCTTTTCGATGATCGGGATCAGCGCCACGATGTCGTAGGGCTTCAATCCGGGATCGGCGACGATGTCGACGCTTCCCGAGGCGATCATGGCGAAGGCATAGCAATCGGCGCCATAGCGGGCGAGCTGGATCTGTCTTTCGAATGCATCGTAACGGTTGCGCGCCTCGCCCTTGAACAGGGCCGGCGTGGTGGTGAACAGCGTCGCCTGGTCCAACTTCGTCGTCTTGCGGGTCGTCAGTTTTCGCGGCCCGCCTGGCCCCTCATAATGGGAGCCCGAGCCGTTGGCGTAGAAAAGCTCGCCGGTGAAGGGCTGCGCCATCATGCCGGCAACGGCGTCGCCATCGATCGTCAGCCCGACCAGTGTGCCCCACACCGGCAGGCCGGAAATGAATGCGCGCGTGCCGTCGATCGGGTCAATCACCCAGACGTGCCGGCTCGAAATGTTCTCGCTGCCATGCTCCTCGCCTAGAATACCATGATCGGGATACTCAGCCGATATCAGAGCCCGGATGGCGCGCTCGGCCTCGCGATCGGCCTCGGTGACCGGATCAAAACTGCCCTGTTCCTTGTTGGCGACCGCACCTTGGGCACGAAAGCGCGGCAAGGTCTCCGCCGCTGCCGCCTGCGCGATGCGACGCATGAAATCGATGCTGATGTCCAACTGATTCTCCCGCATTGCAGCATGCCCGAGCCCGGCTTTGCCGCCAATTTCGTGCCAAACAAGGGTGTCGAGGATTTTTCCGCGACGGCATCTGTTGCCTGGATGTCACACAGGCGCCATCGAAACGCAATTTCCACATCAGAGTGAATTAAAAAAGGCTGAAGGTCGCTTGACATTTGTGCAGCGCACAATACCCTCAATCTCGGACAGGGTTTCCTGTCCATGCCCTCCTTGGGCGTTTCCTCCCTAGACTTCGACCGTATCGTGCAAACGATGCGGTCTTTTTTTATGGCGCCATTCAGTCCGCGGCCAGCGGCAGGTTATTCACTCCGCGGCCAGTGGCAAGTCGATGAAATGATGATCGGGCATCAACATCAGGTCGGCTGAGAACCGCGTCAGATCGTCGGCCAGCGCATCGAAGCCGGCAGCCTTCTCGAATGTCCGCTCGTTCATATAGAGCCCCCGGTTGACCTCGATCTGCAGCGCGTGCAGATGGCGCGCCGGGCGGCCATAGTGCTCGGTGATGAAGCCGCCGGCATAGGGCTTGTTGTGGGCAACCGAATAGCCCATGGCGCTGAGCAGGCCGATCGCGGTCTCGGTCAGGGCGGCGGTTGCCGAGATGCCGAAGCGGTCGCCGATGATGAAGTCGGGCCGCTGGCCGCTGTCGCCGACCCGTATGCTCGCCGGCATCGAATGACAGTCGATCAGCACGGCAAAGCCAAACCGCGCATGGGTTCTGGTCAACAGCCGCTTCAGCGTCTCGTGATAGGGCTTGTAGACGGCCTCGATGCGGGAGACCGCTTCGGCCAGCGGCAAGCGGCCGGAATAGATGTCGAGCCCCTCGCCGACCAGCTTCGGCACCGTGCCCAGCCCGCCGGCCACCCGCGCCGAGCGGATGTTGCAGAAGGACGGCACCGGCTCGGCGAACATGCGCGGATCAAGCTCCCACGGCTCGCGGTTGACGTCGAGATAGGCCCTCGGGAAATTCGCCGCCAGCAACGGCGCGCCGAGCGCGACGGTGCCGCCGAACAGCTCATCGACGTAGCAGTCCTCGGACCGGCGGATGGCGTTGCGGTCCAGCCTTGCCATGGCAAGGAAGCGCTCCGGATAGTAGCGGCCGCTATGCGGTGAGTTGAAGAGGAAGGGGACGCGCTGCTCGACGCCCGACCGGATTTCGAAGGGTGGAAAGACCGAAAAATCCTCGGCTGCCGTCTTCAATTTGAACGAACCCGAAAACACCAGTGCATCATGATGTGAAAGTGCCACCTTGCAAGCCTCGTGTCCAGCATTTCGGCCGCAGCACACGCCCGGTAAATATGGATCATCCCCGTCAGCGTTCACTTGATGTTTACCCTCACCTCCTCATATACAGGATGGTTAACGGGCTTGCCCAACGGCAACCTCGGGCGGGTGATTCGGACGGGATATCATGGCACGCATTCTTCTGGCGGAAGACGACGACGATATGCGTCGGTTCCTCGTCAAGGCGCTGGAGCGCGCCGGTTACCAGGTCAGCGATTTCGACAATGGCGCCAGCGCCTATGAGCGGCTGCGCGAGGAACCGTTCTCGCTGCTGTTGACCGACATCGTCATGCCGGAGATGGACGGCATCGAACTGGCGCGGCGCGCCACAGAGATCGATCCTGATCTCAAAGTCATGTTCATCACCGGTTTCGCCGCCGTTGCGCTGAACCCGGATTCCAAGGCGCCGAAAGACGCCAAGGTGCTGTCGAAGCCCTTTCACCTGCGCGACCTCGTCAACGAGGTCGAGAAGATGCTGCAGGCGGCCTGAGCCCTTTTCTAGGCGAGGCGCCGCACCTCTTCGCCACTGCGGCGAGACGACGCCTTCTTTCCTTTTTCCTGCTATTGACGCGCTGGATCAAAAATGGTGTATGCGCGGCTTCGGATGGGCGTGTAGCTCAGCGGGAGAGCACTGCATTGACATTGCAGGGGTCACAGGTTCAATCCCTGTCACGCCCACCATCCAACCAGACAAGCAGATCTTGCATCGGCATTTCCCGGCTGGTTCCCCAGAGGTAGAGCGGTTCGCATAGGTTGACTTATAGCCTGCACCTGGCGCAACGCCGCATGCAGTGCTTGAGCTTGGCGAACGGTTTGTCGATTTGGGCTGAGGTCCGGACTATAGGGGCAGGAAGAAGAGCCCTTGCGAAGCCAGCCTACTGGTCATCGTCATCGCCATTGTCTGGATTGTCGACCAAACATCCCGCGCCGTGACACCCTTGGTAATTGCCTTGAGTGTCGAAATTCGCATTGCCGTCCTTGTCGTAACTCGGCCTTGGGTCGATGTAGCTGTCGTTCTTTCGACGCGCTTCCTTGCGATCCTTGTCTCTCTGTTCCTGCGCGGCTATGCGATCCATTGAGCGCTGCTCGTCTTCTGAACGTTGTGAAGTCTGTTGCATCATGCAGTCGGCAAACCTGTTGGTTCCTGGCCTATAGCCGTAAGAAGCGCACTGTTGCTGATCCATTGCGCGCTGATCCTCAGCGCTGACGCAACCAGCAACCGCCAACGGCACAAGCGCGATCAGCACATATCTCATCTTGAAATTCGGCATTTTGTCACTCCAGATCATTCTGATGGCACCGGGCAAGAGAGGTCACCCTCCTGGCAGTTCAGGTAGGCCCTCAACTGCCTGGTGCGAGCCTTGGTCAGTTCAGCTTGACAAGCAGCGGCAACCATCGGCGCCGCGGAGCCACCATCGTCACCGCTGGATTGAAACGTGCATTCGGCGTTGCGGAACGCAATCCACGCTCTCTGCGCTTTCACCAACCGTGCCTTGCCGTCGGAATCGTCCGTAAGCCGCTTCTGGATTTGCTTGAAGGTTTGGTTCAACGCCTGATCGGCTCTTTTGAAGTCCGAAGCTGGATCAGCCAGAGCCGCAGTGGCGGCGAACGACAGCATGGCGACGCCAGCAAGTAGAAAACGCATGATTGTATCCCCGGAATGAAAACAACCACAAGTAAGCACTGGGGGGGGGGCAGCCGACAAGCACCGAAAACCGTATAGTAAGCAAAGGGTTGTCGGGTTCAACAACGCAGGACGGACGAGGCTGGGGCCGTGAGGTGCGGGGGGGTGGCGGATAACTCATGCATTCGATGCAATGGCGGCCGAATGCGGCCGCCACAAGCTGACGTTGACATTTGCCGCTGCGCCATTGTCGAGGGCGGCGCCGGCGAGTTTCGCAACCCGGTCCTGACAGACCGGACGCCGGACGCAAACGCCGTCGCGGAAAGCTGTGCGCCCGTCCCGGTGCTGACCGGGACGGGCGACAGGCAATCAGATCATTGCGGCTCTGGATCAGGCGTATTTCCCGGCCTGTCGCCGCCGCCCTTGCCTTCACGGCAAGGCTCGCCGATGCCGCAGCATTTGCCGTTGTAGGTGACGCCGGGCTTCAGCTTGTCGCACTCCCTGGGAGCGGTTGTCTTGCAGCCGGCCAGCACCGAAACGGCGATGGCGGCCAAAAGGACGTTTCTTGAAACAGTAAACATCAGACGTTCTCCTTGATGGACCATGTTTGGACACATCGCTTGGTCGCGCCTCGGGAGAAATTGGTTCACAAGAAAATTGCGATCACCGGCGGAATCTTTTTGCGAGCTTGCCTTCGCGTGAAGGCGCATCGCCGATGCCGGGGCATTTGCCATGCTATGTGGTTTTCGGATTTGATTTATCGCATTGTCTTGTCGGCGTTGCCTGCAACCTGCCGTGACCGATGCAGCAGAACCGTAACAGGACATTCGCAACATTGCAGGCGAGAGACGTTTTCCATGATTGATCGCGTTGGACAATTCAGGGCTTGGTCGCCTCACACTCAGAAATGGTCCAGGGTCGAAGCCGGAATGGTTGGCGAAACTGCGCGCATTCCCGAGGCGGTGATCGGGTCTCCTTGCGTGCCGTCATGAGTTCACAGTCCAGAAGGGAAAAACTGTCGCCTTGGCCGAAGATACATCGCGAACTGAACCGTGTGCGCACGCAATTGCAGTCGCCGTGGTCGACATTGGGCAACGCGCTCATTTCCGCAAAGCAGAACGCTGAATACCGACGCGAACTCGGCAAGCGGATCGAAGCCGCCCGCGAGACTTACACGGCGTCGCCGATCTCGCAGATTGCCGACAGCTTCATGCTCGTCCGGATCATCGGCAATGATCTGGAACCGCGACACCGCAAGGGCCAGTCATTCGACAACGTGCTGTTCATTCTGGACAACGAACCGGTCTTCGACGCCTGCGAAAAATTCTGGATCGTCAATCGGATAGTCGACACCGACGAGGAAGCCCGGATCATCGGCCTGCTCGAAAGCCGCCGCCAGAATTTTCACACAATCCCCTTCGAACTCGATGCGTACCGGAAGATATCCTGGGACGTCGACCAGCTTGTTGCCGGCGACCTCAGATTCTCAGAGAAGGGCCGGGCGAGCGGAAAGGCCGCGCGTTACGAAACGCACATCCGCCGCAGCAAGAACCTCTATGTGATGAACAACAATGGGGCTCGCAACGCCGCGCTCGCGATTGCCCGCGGCAGGGCAAAATGGCTGATGCCCTGGGACGGGAACTGCTACCTGACAGGCTCTGCGTTCCAGCGGATACGGTCCGCGATCGAGAGAAACCCGCACCTTCCCTACGCTGTGGTGCCCATGGCGCGTATTGTCGACAATGCGCTTCTGCTGGACCAGAGCTTCCAGCCGCCGGCCGAGGAAGAGCCGCAGATCATATTTCGAGCCGATACCACGCAACTGTTCGACGAAAACTATGGCTACGGAAGGCGGCCAAAAATCGAGATGCTGTGGCGGTTGGCAGTTCCCGGCCCTTGGGATCGCTACCGCGACGACGCCTGGGATTTTCCACGCCCGGTCCGGGCAGCGGATGCCGGGCTGCTCCAGAAAGCGGGCTGGGTGGCGCGCCTGGATTCAGGACGTTCGCATCTGGAGATCGGCAAGGCCGGCTTCGTCGCGCGTCTGGTCAGCCGCGACCAGGCGATCGTCGATATGGTCGATCAATGTGACGCCAAGGCAGTCGCCGCTCGGCTTGATACCTCCCGCCTGGCTTTCTATGACGAAGACGCCCTCGCCCACGCGGTAAAGGACGGACCCATCGTGCGCTATCTCGAAACCGCGGCCGGTCAGGCACTCGCCCGCGGTCCGTTCAGCGTGCTCGACAAGACTGGCCGAGCCCCCAGCGGGGATCCCCAGGACTATTTTCACCCGGCGCCTTACTGGTGGCCCGACCCCGACAGACCCGATGGCCTGCCCTATATCAGGCGCGATGGCGAACGCGTGCCCGGCACGGCATTGTATGCAGCAGGAAGCGAAACCTACGATCGCACACGCTTACAGCGCGTCTTCGACGACACAACCGTGCTTGCGCTCGCCGCAACCGTGCTTGATGGACGTCATTACGCCGTCCACGCCGCGAGGCTCATTCGCGCATGGTTTGTCGATCCCAAGACAAGAATGAACCCGCATTTGCGCTATGCGCAGGTGCGGTCGGGCCACGACAACAATGAAGGGGCCGGCTACGGCATCATCGAGCTGAAGGATTTCTATTTCTTCCTGGATGCCGTACGCTTGATCGAGCGAACAGGAGTACTGGGCGACGAGGATCGCGAGGCGTTCAGAGCCTGGCTCGGTTCCTACTGTGAATGGCTGGACACCGCGCCGGCAGCCGCGACGGCCTTCTGCAGCAGCAGCAACCAAGGAACGTACTACGATTTGCAGCGGGCATCGATCGCCACATTTCTTGGCGACAGCGCCACCCTGGCCAAGATCAGCCTCTATGCTCGGGAGAGATTGGCGACCCAGATCGCAGCCGACGGCTCCTTGCCCAGGGAACTGTCCCGCACGCGCCCCAGGCACTACGCCATGTTTACCTTGCAAGGCTGGACGTCGCTGGCCCGTGTCCTGTCTTCGGTTGGTGACAATCTCTGGCAGCACAAGACAGCCGAGGGACTGGGACTGGTCCAGGCGCTGCACTGGCTTGTTGCGCACGAGAACAAGCGACACACCATGTCGGCCGAAACTGTCGATCCGGATCGGCTTGGGCCGCTGCTTCTCGACCTGACGCATCATGATCCCGCAGGGATGCCACCTGCCGATCTGGGAAGGGCGGCCAAGCCCATTTTTCATCCAGACGAGGCAATCGCGCCTTTTTGGCTGTGGCGAAGACGTTAGAGCAGTTCACCGTTTCACGGAAACGGCGACCCGCTCTAACTCCTTGTTTTTACGCAATTCCGGACGGAAAACCGTTTCACACTTTTCCTGGAATTGCTCTAGGGACGTCCGGCATTCCTGGCCTGTCACGTCGATGATGAGAACCACTTTCCCGAAATCAAACGCCCGCGACGGTGCAAAGGCTCTTCATTCTGGCCACCGCCAGATCGGGATCAGCGAGCAATCCTGCCTGGTCGGCAAGGCGGAACACGTCGGCATAGTGACGGATGCCGCGCGCCGACTGCATGCCGCCGACCATCGCAAAATGGTCCTGATGGCCATTCAGCCAGGCCATGAAGACGATGCCGGCCTTGTAGTACTCGGTCGGCGCCTCGAAGATTTTTCGCGATAGCGGCACGGTCGGCGCCATCAATGTGTCATAGCCGGCGCGGTCACCCTCCCCCAGTTTCGCCAGCGCTGCATTGGCGACCGGCGCAATCGCGTCGAAAATACCGAGCAGTGCGTGCGAGTGTCTTTTCTCGTCGCCGGCGATCAGTTCGGGATAATTGAAATCGTCGCCGGTGAACATGACGACGCCGTCCGGCAGACGGTTCCTCAGCGCGACCTCCTTGCCGGCATCGAGCAGTGAGATTTTTATCCCCTCCACCTTGCCAATATGGCGTTCGATGATGGCAACAACTGTATCGAGAGCAGACTCGAAATTCTCGCTGCCCCAATAGCCCCTGAGCGCCGGATCGAACATGTCGCCCAGCCAGTGCAGGATGACCTTGCCGGATGCCTGGGACAGGATGCGGTCGTAGACGCTGACATAGTCGTCCGGCCCCTTGGCAACTGCCGCCAGTGCCCGGCTGGCCATCATGATCGCCTTGCCGCCCAAGCCTTCGATGAAAGCGAATTGCCGCTCATAGGCGGTGACCACATCGTCCAGTGTCCTGGCGGCGGCGGGCGCCAGATGGTCGGTCCCGGCACCCGAGGCGAGATCGGCGCCATCGACGGTACGCGCCTCGGCGATCGAACGGCGAATCAATTCCTGCGCGTTTGCCCAGTCGAAACCCATGCCGCGCTGCGACGTGTCCATCGCTTCGGCGATGCGGAATCCCAGCCGCCACAGATGGTGACGGAACGACATCGTCCTGTCCCAGTCGACCACCGGCCGGGACCATGGATCGGTCATGGCGAGCGGATCGGCAACGACGTGCGCGGCGGCATAGGCGATACGCGAAAATCGCGCGCCGATGTCAGGCTGCACGGGCTCGCCAACCAGCGTGTACCGGGTGCTGCCGCCACCCTCACCAGGCATGGAAATGTCCATCGATCTCTCCCTTCTCAACGCTACTAAATGGAACGTTCCAATAAATCAAGAACCTTTAAGATTCCGGCTCCACGGCAGGAAGAATGCTGCATTGCAACACAAATCCTTGTGGGGCAAGCCATTTGAGTACGCACAATCGGCGTTCGAGGCGCGGGAAAAATCCCGATTGACTTACGAGCGGAGCAGAGATTAGAACGTTCCAATAACTTTGGGCCTGCACTCGGGGAGGATGCATCTGGATGGCCAACCGGGCCAAGGCGACAATATTCGACATCGCCCGCGAAGCAGGCGTGTCCAAATCGACGGTATCGCTCGTGCTCCAGGGCAGCGGGCTGATCCGGCCCGAAACAGCGAGCAAGGTGCGCAAGGCGATCGAGGATGTCGGTTACGTCTACAACCGCGGCGCCGCCAATCTGCGCAAGGCGCACTCCAATGTCATCGGCATGGTCATCAACGATCTCACCAATCCTTTCTTCGCAGAGCTGGCGGTTGGCATGGAGCGGGTCTTCCAGTCGGCGGGCATCGTGCCGTTCATCGCCAACACGGCGGAAAATCCGGTACGCCAGGAAGAAGTGCTGAAGTCGTTGATGGAGCAAGGCGTCGCCGGCCTCATCGTGTCGCCGGCTCGCGGCACGACGCCGGGCGCCTTCAGGCGGATCGAGACGGCAGGTCTGCCGGTGGTCTTCGCCATGCGCCGGCTTCCCGAGAGCCGTATTCCGGTTATCGCGCCCGACAATCATCGCGGCGCCTATCTCGCCACCGCCCATCTGATCGGCAAGGGACATCGCAGGCTGGTCTTCTTCGGCGGTTCGTCCGACCTGGTGGTCTATCACGATCGGCTTGGCGGATTTCGCGAAGCCTGCGAGACGCAGGGCATCTCCGACCGCGACGCACTGGTCGTCGAGGGAGAGACCAGCCGCAGAGGCGGTATTGCGTGCCTCGAAACCGCTCTCGCTATGGCTGAACCGCCGACCGCGGCGCTCTGCTTCAACGACGCTGTCGCCTTTGGCGCCATGCTGGCGCTGCGCAAGCGCGGGCTTGAGCCGGGAACTGATTTCGCCATCGTCGGTTTCGACGATGTGGCCGAGGCCGAACATTACATGCCGGCTCTGACCAGCGTCGCGGTGGATTCGGCCGGCCTCGGCGAACGCGCCGCCCATGTCATGCTGAAAATGATCCAGTCGCGCACCACACGCGCCGAAGACCATATCGGCGCGGTCAATCTGGTCGTCAGGGAAAGCTGTGGCCCGGATCGCCGCACCCGAAACAGGACGGCCGGTTCGGGGAGCACGAATTGAGCAAGGTCGTTTCGGCAGCGCAGGCAGCGGGCCTGATCAAGGACGGCATGGTCGTATCCGTGTCGTCGTCGAGCGGCCTCGGCTGCCCCGACGCCGTGCTTGCCGCGATCGGCGAACGCTTCGACGGGGAAGGCCATCCGAAGAACATCACGACGCTGCACCCGATCGCAGCCGGGGACATGTACGGCATCAAAGGCATCGACCATCTGGCCAAGCCCGGCCTGCTGAAGCGTACTTTGTGCGGCTCCTACCCGTCCGGCCCCTCCTCTTCCGAACCGCCGCAGATCTGGAAGATGATCGGCGACAATTCGGTCGCCGCCTACAACGTGCCGTCCGGCATCCTGTTCGACATGCACCGCGAAGCGGCCGCCAAGCGGCCGGGCGTGCTGACCAAGGTCGGCCTCGACACCTTCGCCGACCCGCGCCACCAGGGCTGCGCCATGAACGCCGCCGCCAGCGAGCCGATCGTTTCGGTGCAGCAGTTCGACGGCGAGGAATGGCTCTATTTCCGCTCCATCGTGCCGCAGGTCTCGATCATCCGCGCCACGTCGGCCGACGAGCGCGGCAACCTCACCTATGAGCATGAGGGTGCCTATCTCGGCGGCCTCGAACAGGCACTCGCCGCCCGCAACAATGGCGGCATCGTTATCGCGCAGGTCAAGCGCGTCGTCGAGAACGGCACGCTGAAACCGCATGATGTGCGCGTGCCGGGCGTCGTGGTCGACCATATCGTCGTCGCGCCCGACCAGTTGCAGACGACGCTGACACCCTATGACCCGGCGATCTCCGGAGAAATCTTCCGGCCGCTGTCGAGCTTCCGCACGCCGGAGATGAACGTCCAGAAAGTGATCGCGCGCCGCGTCGCCATGGAGTTGCGCGACGGCATGGCCGTCAACATCGGCTTCGGCATTTCCGCCAATGTGCCGCGCATCCTTCTCGAGGAAGGACAGCACGGCAAGATTACCTGGGTGATCGAACAGGGCGCGGTCGGCGGCGTGCCGCTGCTCGACTTCAAATTCGGCTGTTCGTCGAACGCCGACGCCTTCATGCCCTCGCCGCACCAGTTCATCTATTTCCAGGCCGGCGGCTTCGACGCCTCGCTGCTGTCCTTCCTGCAGATCGATCGCCATGGCTCGGTCAATGTCTCGAAGCTTTCGGCGCGCCCGCATGTCACGGCTGGCGCCGGCGGCTTTGTCGACATCACCGCACGGGCGAAGAAGATCGTCTTCTCCGGCTTCTTCAATGCCGGCGCCAAGCTGTCTCTGGCCGATGGCGGCATCCGCATCGAGGCGGAGGGCAAGGTCAAGAAGGTGGTCAACGAAGTCGAGCACATCTCGTTTTCAGGCAAACGCGCGGTCGCGCAGGGACAGGACATCACCTATGTCACCGAGCGCTGCGTGATGAAGCTGACGCCGGAGGGCCTGGTCGTCACAGAACTCGCACCCGGCATCGATCTGCAGCGCGATGTGCTGGCGCAGTCGGAAATTCCGTTGGGCATTGCCAAGGACCTCAAGACGACACCGGCAGCCCTCTATCAGGAGCAACCGATAGGCCTGTCGCTGAATGGCGGCGCCTCGCTTGGAGGCGCGCATGGCTGAGCACCTCGTCACCTTTGAAACCGACGGCGCCATCGGCGTCGTCACGCTGCGCCGGCCGGAGAAATTCAACGCGCTGGACATTCCGATGCTGCGCGCGCTGGAGACGGCGCTCGACGCGGCCGAGATGGCCGAGGGCGTCCGCGTCGTGCTGCTGCGCGGCGAGGGCAAGGGATTTTGCGCCGGTGGCGATGTTGAAGCGTGGGCGCGGATGAGTGCCGCCGATTTCCAGGTGCAATGGGTACGCTACGGCCACCGCGTCTTCGACCGGCTGGCGCGGCTCAGGCAGCCGACCATCGCCGTTTTGTCGGGCCATGCACTGGGCGGCGGGCTGGAGCTGGCTGTGGCTTGTGATTTTCGCGTGGCGGAAACACAGGTGAAACTGGGCTTCCCCGAAACCTCGATCGGTGTCGTACCCGGCTGGTCAGGCACGCAACGCGCCGTGCGCCGCTTCGGCGCGCAGACGGTGCGTCGCATGGCGCTCGGCGGCGAGATCTTTCTCGCCCCCGAGGCACTCGCTCTGGGCATCGTCGACCGGGTGGTCGCGACTGGCAAGGCATACGACGAAGCAAGGGCTTGGGCGGAAAAGATCGCCGAGCGCGGCCCGCTGGCGACCGAATCCGCCAAGCTGATGATCGCGATCGCCGAAGGCGAGGAAAGTGCCGCCGCCGCCGAAGCGCTGGCCAGCGGCTTCATAGCCCTGACCGGAGATCTCAAGGCCGGCGTCGACGCCTTCAAGGCCAAGCAGAAGCCGGCCTTTTCGAGATCCTAGAGGAAACAGATGAACGCACCCCTCAAGATCGCCATGCCGGCCGAGGCGTCCGCGGCGCCGAAAGCGTACAGGCTGCTGATCGACGGCAAGCATGTCGATGCCCGCGACGGCCGCATGATTGCTCGAAATAGCCCCGGCCACGACTTCACCGTCTCGCACTACGCACAGGCCGGCGAGGCCGAAGTGGAAGCCGCTGTGCAGGCCGCCCACAAGGCGTTCGAGACCGGTCCATGGCCGCGCATGAAGGCAGCTGAGCGGGCCGCGATCCTGCTCAAGGCGGCTGACCTGATCGAGGGCCGGCTGGAAGACATCGCCCGGCTCGATGCACTGGAATCCGGCAAGCCGATCGCCCAGGCGCGCGGCGAGATCGGCGGCGCCGTTGACATCTGGCGCTATGCCGCCTCGCTTGCCCGCACGTTGCATGGTGAATCCTACGCCAATCTCGGCGATGCCATGCTGGGCGTCGTCCTGCGCGAGCCGATCGGCGTCGTCTCGATCATCACGCCGTGGAATTTCCCGTTCCTGATCGTC
>NZ_RZTC01000111.1:15736-20444 GCF_004023165.1 Mesorhizobium sp. M7A.F.Ca.MR.176.00.0.0
GTCAGCCAGAAACTCCCCTTCGCGCTCGCCGCCGGCTGCACGGCGGTGGTCAAGCCGAGCGAAATGACCTCGGCCTCGACCTTTGTGCTCGGCGATATCCTGATGCAGGCCGGCCTGCCCGCCGGCGTCGTCAATATCCTGGCCGGGCTTGGCGCCGATGTCGGTGCGCCGATGGTCAGCCACCCACTGGTCGAGATGGTCTCGTTCACCGGCTCCACCCGCGTTGGCAAGATGACGATGGCGTCCGCCGCGCAGTCGCTGAAGAAAGTCTCGATGGAACTCGGCGGCAAGAACGGCCAGATCGTCTTCCCCGACGCCGACCTCGAAGCGGCCGCCGACGCGGCGGTGTTCGGCGGCTTCTTCAATGCCGGCGAATGCTGCAATGCCGGGAGCCGGCTGATCGTGCACGAGGCGATCGCCGACGATTTTCTCGGCGCCGTCAAGGCGCTCACGGCCAGGGTCACGGTCGGCGATCCGCTCGATGACCAAACCAAGGTCGGCGCGATGATCTCGTCCGACCATCTGAAGAAGGTGGCCGGCTATGTTTCTGCCGCTGAAGGCGACGGCAGCCAGGTTTACAGCGGAGGCAAGCAATTGGCCTCCAATGTCGGCCAATATCTTGATCCCACCATCATCCGCGGCGTTACCGAGGAGATGGCCATAGCGCGCGAGGAAGTGTTCGGTCCGGTGCTCTCGGTGCTGACTTTTGAATCGATTGAAAAGGCGTTGCACATCGCCAACAACACGCCCTATGGTTTGTCGGCGGGCGTGTGGAGCGCCAGCATCGACACTTGCATGTCGGTCGCGCGTGGAGTGCGTTCGGGAACCGTTTGGGTGAACACATTCATGGAAGGTTACCCGAGCTGCCTTTCGGAGGCTACAAGCAGTCCGGTCTCGGACGCGAACTCGGCAAACGCGCCGTCGAGGACTATACCGAGGAAAAGACAATTCAGTTTCATCGCGGCCAGCGCACCGGATGGTGGGTCGGCTGAGTTGAGAAGAACCCGGTGGGCTTCACCGGTCGTGTAATGCAACAAGGGAGGTAGTACATGTTGCGCAAACTGCTTATCGGAACCGCTCTCGTATCCGGCCTGGCTTTCGCGGCCCACGCCGAGGACGTCAAGGAAGTGCAGATGCTGCATTGGTGGACGTCGGGCGGCGAAGCGGCTGCTCTCAACGTCCTCAAGGGTGATCTGGCCAAGGAAGGCTACGCTTGGAAGGACGTGCCGGTGGCCGGCGGCGGCGGCGACGCCGCCATGACCGCGCTGAAGGCGATGGTCGCGGCCGGCAATTATCCGACCGCCTCGCAGATGCTCGGCTACACCGTGCTCGACTATGCGGCCGCCGGCGTCATGGGCGACCTGACCGAAACGGCGAAGAAAGAAGGCTGGGACAAGTCCGTTCCGGCAGCCCTGCAGAAATTTTCGGTCTATGACGGCAAGTGGGTCGCGGCGCCGGTCAACGTTCACTCGGTCAACTGGCTGTGGATCAACAAGGACGTCCTGGACAAGATCGGCGGCACCGAGCCGAAGACCTTCGACGACTTCGTTGCCCTGCTCGACAAGGCCAAGGCGGCAGGCGTGATCCCGCTCGCTCTCGGTGGCCAGAACTGGCAGGAAGCCACCATGTTCGACTCGGTCGTGCTGTCGACCGGCGGACCCGAGTTCTACAAGAAGGCCTTCAACGACCTCGATGACGCATCCCTGAAGTCCGACACGATGAAGAAGTCGTTCGACAATTTGGCCAAGCTCGTCACCTATGTCGACCCCAACTTCTCCGGCCGCGACTGGAACCTTGCCACCGCCATGGTCATCAAGGGCGATGCCCTGGTGCAGGTCATGGGCGATTGGGCCAAGGGCGAGTTCAACGCCGCCAAGAAAACGCCGGGCACCGACTTCCTGTGCTATCGCTTCCCGGGCACCGACGGCTCGGTGATCTACAACTCCGACATGTTCGGCATGTTCAACGTTCCGGACGACCGCAAGGCCGCCCAGGTCGCGCTGGCCACCGCCACCCTGTCGAAGAGCTTCCAGTCGGCCTTCAACGTCGTCAAGGGTTCGGTCCCGGCCCGTACCGACGTTCCGGACACCGACTTCGACGCTTGCGGCAAGAAGGGCATCGCCGACCTGAAGGCAGCCAACGAAGGCGGCACGCTGTTCGGCTCGCTGGCCCAGGGCTATGGCGCGCCCCCGGCGGTCGCCAATGCCTATAAGGATGTCGTCTCCAAATTCGTCCATGGTCAGATCAAGACCTCGGACGAAGCCGTGACCGAGCTGGTCAAGGCGATCGACGACGCCAAGTAAGCGCCACGCCAAAAATGCCTTCCCCGCTCCGGCGGGGAAGGCCCAGATCCGCGAACTTAGATCCGCGAAGCTGGTTGGCCGCGAGTCGACGGGAGGAGCCCCATGAGCACGGTAGCGACAAGCCAGATCAAGCTGACGCCGGAGCATGCGCGGCCACGCGCCTCGGTGCGCTCACGCCTGCAGGACGCATTGCCGAAGATCGTGCTGGCGCCGAGCTTCGCTATCACCATCGTCTTCGTCTACGGCTTCATCCTGTGGACGATCTATCTGTCCTTCACCAATTCCAAGACCTTCCCGTCCTATGTCCTGACCGGCTCGCGCGCCTATCAGCGGCTGTGGGGCTGGACCTTCGACACCGACCCCCCGTCGAGCTGGTACACGTCGATCACCAATATGGGTATTTTCGGTTTCCTCTACATCGCAATCTGCCTGGCGCTCGGCCTGTTCCTGGCCATCCTGCTCGACCAGAAGATCCGCGGCGAAGGCGTGTTGAGGCCGATCTATCTCTACCCGATGGCGCTGTCCTTCATCGTCACCGGCGTCGCCTGGAAATGGTTCCTCGATCCCGGCCTCGGCCTCGAGCAGACCTTGCATCAATGGGGCTGGACGAGCTTCCATTTCGACTGGATCAAGAACAAGGATTTCGTCATCTACACGGTGGTCATTGCCGGCGTCTGGCAGGCCTCCGGCTTCATCATGGCGATGTTCCTGGCCGGCCTGCGCGGCATCGACGGCGAGATCATGAAGGCGGCGCAGATCGACGGCGCCACCACCTTCCAGCTCTACCGCCGCATCGTCATCCCGCTGCTGCGGCCGATCTTCCTGTCGGCTTTCATCGTGCTCGCGCATCTCGCCATCAAGTCCTACGATCTCGTGGTCGCACTGACCAGCGGCGGGCCCGGTGGATCGGCCTGGCTGCCGTCCAACTTCATGTATGAGTACACGTTCAAGCGCAACGAAATGGCCGTCGGCTCGGCCAGTGCGGTGATCATGCTGATGACCATCGTCGCAATCATCGTGCCCTATCTCTATTCGGAACTGCGGGAGAAACCGCGATGAGCGCCGTCACCACTCCCGCCCGCCAGGCCTCTGGCGGCGTCAACGTCAAGGTTATCAACCGCATCGTCATCTACGGGCTGCTGGCGCTGTTTGCGCTATTTTATCTGATGCCGCTGTTCGTCATGCTGGTGACCTCGTTCAAGACCATGGACGAGATCCAGAACGGCAACATGCTGGCGCTGCCCAGGGCACCGACATTCGATCCCTGGCTGAAGGCCTGGGGCGAGACCTGCGTCGGCCTCACCTGCGCCGGCATCAAGGGCTATTTCTGGAACTCCATCAAGATGGTGGTCCCGGCCGTGCTGATCTCGACGATGCTCGGCGCGCTCAACGGCTACGTGCTGACCAAATGGCGTTTTCGCGGGGCAACGCTGGTGTTCGGGCTGATGCTGTTCGCCTGCTTCATCCCGTTCCAGTCGGTGCTGCTCCCGATGGCGACCATCCTCGGCAGCCTCGGCCGCTTCGGCGTCACGCTGCAGAATGCAACGGGAACCAGCTTTGGCCTCGGCAATCCGACCGTCAACCTCGTCTTCGTCCACGTCGTCTACGGCATCGGCTTCACCACGCTGTTCTTCCGCAACTACTACGAGGCGTTCCCGACCGAACTGGTCAAGGCGGCACAGGTCGACGGCGCATCCTTCTTCCAGATCTTCCGCCGCATCATGCTGCCGAACTCGATGCCGATCTTCGTCGTTACCGTCATCTATCAGTTCACCAACATCTGGAACGACTTCCTGTTCGCCTCGGCTTACGCTGGCACCGGCGATGCGATGCCGATGACGGTGGCGCTCAACAATGTCGTCAACACCTCGACCGGCGTCGTCGAATACAACGTCAACATGGCCGCCGCGATGATCGCGGCACTGCCCACCCTTCTCGTCTATGTGCTCGCCGGCCGCTATTTCGTGCGCGGTCTGATGGCGGGCGCCGTCAAAGGATAATCCGATGGCTTTTCTGGAAATTGATGGTTTGAGGAAGCGCTTCGGCCAGGTCGAGATCCTGAAGGGGATCGATGTCGAGCTCGAGAAAGGCGGCTTCCTGGTGCTGGTCGGCCCTTCCGGCTGCGGCAAGTCGACCTTGCTCAACACCATCGCCGGCCTGGAGACGATCACCTCGGGCGAAATCCGTGTCGACGGCCGCACCATCAACGATCTGCACCCCTCCAAGCGCGACATCGCCATGGTTTTCCAGAGCTACGCGCTCTACCCCAACATGACGGTGGCCGGAAACATCTCCTTCGGCATGGAGATGCGCGGCGTGCCGGCGGCGGAGCGCCAGAAGGCGATCGACAAGGTGGCCAAGGTGCTGCAGATCGGCCACCTCTTGCAGCGCAAGCCGAGCCAACT
>NZ_RZTC01000112.1:0-20163 GCF_004023165.1 Mesorhizobium sp. M7A.F.Ca.MR.176.00.0.0
AGCCGTAGCTGAGATAGAAGAACGGCGCCAGGAAGGCCAGCCACAAGGCTGCCCTGACGATCACCCGTCCATAAGGCTCGGTGCGCGCGGTGGGGGCAAGCGACGAGGCCATGCTGCTCAGCGGCGCCGTGCGACCGAGACGGTGAAGATGCCCCATTGGTCGATGCGCTGGTCGAGCTTTTCGAAACCGGCGGCTTCGACGAGCTGGTCCATCTCACCCTGCGTGCGCCGCCGCATCACCCAGGCCTCGCCGCCGCGATGCGAAGTCAGGCTGCGGGCGATCATCTCGAGCTGCGGATGCCAGGGCTGGTTGGTGTAGAGCAACAGGCTTCCCGGCTGCATGGCGCTGGCCAATCCACCGAGCGATCGGGCTATCATCGCATTGTCGGAGAACAATTCGTAAAGGCCGGAAACGATGGCAAGATCCGGAGCTGGATCGATCGAAGCGAGCATGTCGGCATCGAAGGCATCGGCGCGCTGGAAAGAGACATCAGCCGGCAATTGCCGCTCGGCGATCAGCTTGCGGCCAAGCTGGACGTTGAGGTCGGAATAATCCTGCAGGCGAACGCTCGCCGGCTGATCGGGGCTCTTCACGATGGCATCGAGAACATAGCGGCCATGGCCGGCCGCGATGTCGAGAATGTGCGCTGGCCGGCCAGCGGCCTTGAGCGTCGCCAGGCAAGAGCCGATGAGCTCTTCGAGATGCAGCTTGCGCTGGCGGATGCCGCGCCAGCCAATGGCCTCCAGGAAAATGCGGTCGACGACGCGGCCAAGAGGCGTAAGCCCACGCGCTTTGTTCTCGTAGACGTAGTCCAGTGTCGAGCCGGAATCGAAGCCGGTGGTCACGCCGGCCTTCATACCTTGCGAGACCCAGGCGCCCATGCGGATGGAGGCACGGCTGAATGCCCAATAGAGGCCCTTTGGCGACATCAGAGCGAGCGGCGAGGCAAGCCTATCGGCCTCGTCGCGTGTGTAGCCGGCAATGTCCGCCTGCTTAAGGTCGACCGGCGCATCGGGTGCCTCGAACTGCCTGGCCAGGAATGGCCGGATCAACTCGAGGGCCTTTGCCCGGTCGCGCTCGCCCAGCGTGTCGTGGAAGAAACCAGGCAACACATGGCGTTCCTTGGTGCGGCTGCCGAGATTGACGAAGAACTCGTGCTGCGGGCCGTGGCGCACCACCCAGTCGCTGCCCGAGAGCAGAAGCTGCGTTGGCACGGTGATGGCGCGGGCATCAGTGACGATGCGGGCGGCGTGCTGGTAGAGTTCGACCAGGATGTTGGAAGCGATCGGCCGCGTGATCAGCGGATCGCTCTCGAAGGAAGCGATGCGCACTGGATCGTGGGTCAGGAATTTCGCCTTGACGTAGGAATTGACGAAGAAGCGGCCCTTGATCTTCTGCCAGAGTGCGATGCCCTCCTTGGCGAAGGGCACGTAGAGTTTTACCGAGAAGGCCGGTGAGGCCAGCACCATGGCGCGCAGCTTCGGCGCATAGTCATGCACCCAGGCGGCGGCCAGCACGGCGCCGAAGGATTGTGCGATCAGCGCGATATCCCGAGTGGCAAAGCCATCCCTGGCTGCAATCTCGCGCATGAAGCAGTCGATGTCGCGCACCAGGGCCGAGAAGGAGGGCGCATAGCCGCGCTCGCCGGACGAGCGGCCATTGCCGCGGGCATCCCAGGCATAGAAGGCGTGGTCCGGCATCTGCAATTCATCGACGAGATGGGCCATGCGGCCGCCATGCTCGTGGCCGCGATGAAAGAGCACCACCGCGCCCTTGGCATCGGCGGAGGCCGCCGGCCAGAATCGGTAGAAGATCTCCGTCCCGTCATGGCTGCGGAAAACCCGCTCCTGTGCTTGCCGCGCAAGGCTTTCCGTGGCCGCGGCGGCGATCGGTTCGTGCATCATGGTCTTCCCCTCTGGCGGCATGGCGAGCCTCGATGCTCAGCTGGCGCTGCCAATAATGCCGGCGCGTATCCGGTTTATGGCGGTCAGCAGCGAAAGCGTTGCCATGGCCGGAAACACAAACGGCGTTATCGATGCCGGCCACAGCCCGGCGGCACACAGCGTGGCGACGACGCCGAGCGCCAGCGCCCTGTCGCTCTTGCCGAACGGCCCGGCATAATTACGCCCGACCTTGGCAGCGATGCCGAGCACGCCGGCGAACTCGGTCAGCACGGCCGATATCGCGAAGGCGACGACGCCCCATGCGCCAAATTCGGGAAAGACGGCAAAAGGGAGAATCAGCGCGAGGTCTGAAACGACGTCGCACAACTCGTTCAGATACATGCCAAGCGTCGAGGCTTGGCCATGCTCGCGCGCCAGCATGCCGTCCACGGCATTCAACGCCATGCGCACGAACATCACCAAGGGGATAAGCAACAGCAGCCAGCGCCATTCGTGCCAGATCGCAATGGCCGCGCCGGCGGCTATCGACATCGCGGCCGCCAGGATGGTTATGCTGTTTGCCGTGACCCCGATTGCCGCCAACCGATTGACCAGCGGCCGCAGTCGGCCCTGGAAGGCCGGCTTGAGAGCGTAAAGCGTCGGCATTGCGTTGATCCCCCGATCCTGTTCAGCGGCTGTACATCAATATGCCAGACGCGACCAGTGTAGCGGGGGCTACGGCCATCATGCGTTTGCAAATCGATAACCATGATTGGTCCGGCAAAGCTGTCATGCACATTTGCCGGCTTCTCGTGCAACGCGGCGTCTTGAATAGTGAGCACGCTTATTATATATGCCGCTCATGGTTTCCGATGGCATCGACAGATTGGGCTTCTTGATCCACGACGTGCAGCGCTTGATGCGCAAGCGCTTCGAGGCGAGGGCCAGTGGCTTGGGGCTTTCTTCGGCGCAATGGCGGCTTCTGGTCCGCGTTGCCAAGGAAGACGGTGTCGCGCAGGCGCGGCTGGCCGAACTTCTCGAAATCGAGCCGATCAGCGTTTCGCGCCTGGTCGATCGCATGGAAGAGGGAGGCTGGATCGAGCGTCGGTCCGACGCCGCCGATCGTCGCGTCCGCATGATCTTCCTGACGCCCAAGGCAAGCGATGCCTACGCCGTGATCAAGAGCATTGCCGGAGAAGTCTATGAGGAATCGCTGGTCGGCGTGAAGCCGGAAGCCCGTCGCGTCCTGATCGAAGGGCTCGAGGCGATGGTTCGCAACCTGACCGACGACGAGACGCCGTCCATTGAAAAAGTGAAGAATACAGAAGGCGCAGCAGCATGAACGCGGTAGCCAAGATAGACGAGAAAGTGACCGAACTGGACATGGAAGCGCCGGCGCAGCCGGCCGCGGCCCCGCCGGCGGTTGCTCCCCCGGTGCAGCCGGCCCCAGTGCCCGTGAAGAAAAAGCGCCGGCTGGGCCGCTTCCTGCTGATGGTCGCGCTGCCTGCGGCATTGGCTGTCGGCGGCGGCTATGTCTGGGTCACCGGCGGCCGCTATCAGGAGACCGAGAACGCCAATCTGCAGCAGGCCAAGGTGTCGATCGCTTCCGACACGGCCGGCCGCATCGTTAAGGTCGACATCTTCGATAACCAGCTGGTCAAGCAGGGTGACGAGCTGTTTGCCATCGACCCCGAGCCCTACCGGATCGCGCTGGCGCAGGCCGACGCCGCGGTTGCGGGGGCGCGTCTCAATGTCGAGCAGTTGCGCGCGGCCTATGGCCAGTCGATGGCTCAGCAGAAATCCGATGCCAGCCAGGTCGCCTTCGCCCAGTCTCAGTTCGACCGCGCCGCCGATCTTGCCCAGAAGGGCATCAACGCCAAATCGTCGCTCGACGAAGCCAAGAACGATCTCGACAAGGCCAAGCAGCAGCTGGCGGTTGCCGAGCAAGGCATCATCAGCGCCAAGGCAGGCCTTGGCGGCAATCCCGACATCGAGACCGACAAGCACCCGACCGTGATGGCCGCGCTCGCCGCGCGCGACAAGGCGGCCTACGACCTGGCCCAGACAACGGTCAAGGCGCCGGCGGACGGCATCGTCAGCCAGGCCTCGTCGTTCAAGGTCGGTCAGTATGTCGGTTCCGGCACGCCGCTGTTTTCGCTGGTCGAGACCGGTGACACCTGGATCGATGCCAATTTCAAGGAAACGCAGCTCACCCACATGAAGCCCGGCCAGAAGGCCGAGATCGTGGTCGACACCTATCCAGGGCGCACCTTCGAGGCGACGGTCAAGGCGATCGGCGCCGGCACGGGAGCCGAGTTCTCGCTGCTGCCGGCCCAAAATGCCACCGGCAACTGGGTCAAGGTCACACAGCGTATCCCGGTTCGTCTCGAACTGATCGATGCGGACGCCAAGATGGCGTTGCGCACCGGCATGAGCGCCACCGTTACCGTCGACACCGGCGTGGCGCGTGGCCTGCCCTCGATCTTTGGTCACGCCACGGCTGGCGAGGCCGCGCAGTAACGTCAACAGATTGCCGCAGGACCAGCGGCGGAGGTGAATAGCAGGATTGGTCTGATGGGAGGAGCTGGAAGGACCAGCGTTTTGGCGCTGCCCGTCGCGGCCTGGCCGAAATCTGAAATCTCCGACGCGGACCCATCGGTCCTCATGTTTCCGGGCGGCAGGCATCCGCTCATCAGAGACTTTCAGTCGATGTAACCCCCACATCGACGATCGCGTCCCACCGCGACGAGGGTCTCTCAACGGAAGGCGTTGCCGCCCGGAAACCCCTTGTACACGTTTTTGTTACCTGCTGGAAGTTCCACGCCATGAGCACGCCCGAACCCTTCAAAGAAGTGCCGCATCGCGGCCTGATCACGGTCGCGCTCATGCTGGCGACGGTCATGCAGGCGCTCGACACGACGATCGCCAACGTCGCTCTGCCGACAATGACGGGCGATCTCGGCGCCTCGCCGGACAACATCAACTGGGTGCTGACCTCCTACATCGTTGCCGCCGCCATCATGACGCCGGTCACCGGCTGGCTGGCCGACCGCTTCGGCCGTAAGGAACTGTTCCTGACGGCTGTGGTCGGCTTCACCATATTCTCGATGCTGTGCGGCATCGCCTGGAGCCTGGAGAGCATAGTGTTCTTCCGGCTGATGCAAGGCGTTTTCGGCGCGGCGATCGTGCCTCTGTCGCAAACCTTCCTGCTCGACATCAATCCCAGGGAACGCCATGGCCAGGCGATGGCCATCTGGGGCGCCGGCATCATGCTGGGGCCGATTCTGGGCCCGACGCTGGGTGGCTGGCTGACCGAGAATTTCAACTGGCGCTGGGTGTTCTTCATCAACCTGCCGGTCGGCATCGTCGCCTTTCTCGGCATGGCCGCCTACTTGCCGGCCGTTGCCCGGCGGGTGCGCGGCTTCGATTTCTTCGGGTTCGCCATGATATCGCTCGGCGTCGGCGCGCTTCAGCTGCTGCTCGATCGCGGCGGCGAGGTCGACTGGTTTTCATCGGTCGAGATCTGGATCGAACTTGGTCTTTCGCTCACCGGCTTCTGGGTGTTCATCATTCACACCATGACCGCCGAACATCCCTTCATCGATCCCAAGATCTTCCTCGACCGCAATTTCGTGACCGGGCTGGCGTTCATCTTCATCATGGGTGTGCTCATCCTGGCGAGCATGTCGCTGTTGCCGCCAATGCTGTCGACCATCTTCGGCTATCCGACCGTCACCATCGGCGTCGTCATAGGGCCACGCGGTGTCGGCACCATGATTTCAATGCTGGTCGTCGGCCGGCTCATGAGCAAGATCGACGCCAGGATCCTCGTGGTCATCGGCTTCCTCCTGACCGCACAGTCGCTCTACACCATGTCCAGCTTCACGCCGCAGATGGACAATTGGCTGATCATCAGCTCCGGCGTCATCCAGGGCCTGGGGATGGGAATGGTGTTCGTGCCGCTGTCGACCGTCGCCTTCGCCACGCTTGACGTGCGCTTCCGCACCGATGCCACGGCCTTGTTCAGCCTGGTGCGCAATCTTGGCTCGTCCATCGGCGTGTCGGTCGTGACGGTTCTGATGGTGCGCAACACGCAGATCAATCACACCGAGCTTTCGGCCTTCATCAACCCGTTCAACCCCAATCTTTGGGCGGTCTCTCCTGCCGCCGCGAGCGGCGATCCGACGGCGCTTTCGCAGGTCGATCGCATGGTCAATCTGCAGGCGATGATGATTTCCTACGTCAACGACTTCAAAATACTTATGGTGATGACGCTGCTTGCCATCCCGTTTGTTTTCCTGCTGCGCAAGCCAAAGCAGGCGCCTGCCGGCGGCGCGCCGGCAGCGCATATGGACTAGCTCTATTTTCCGAGCACGAGGCTCCAGTAACGGAGCTTGCTGTCGCCGCCGTCGCGCACATAGGCAAGGCCGAAGCGGGTGAAGCGCGGGTCGAGCATGTTGCGGCGATGGCCAGGTGAATGCACCCAGATGTCGAACAGCTTCTCGAGGTCGAAACGACCCTCGGCGATGTTCTCCGCCGCGGCGCCGGAAATCCGATTGTCCTTGACGCGCGAGGCGAAATCCTTGCCCCAGCCGGTGGTGTGGCTCATGCGGCGGCGCTGCGCCATGTAGCCGGCCTGCTGCAGGGCAGCCTGTTCGAGTTGCCGGTCGGCCACCAGCGGCGCGAGCCCCGCCGAGGCGCGGATGCTGGCCAGCGTGCTGGTGGCGGAGGAGGAGACCCCGGCGCCTTCGCCTGACGGCAGTGAAACGGTGCTGCAGGCGGCGAGGCCCGCCAAGGCTGCGAGGCCGGTCAGTACCATGCGCCTGTGCAGATTCGGGATCGGGTGGGTTTCGATTTTCGCTATGGTCATGCCCCTGAGATAACGTCGATCATGGCTTTTGCCGGGCAGGGCGGCGAAAATCGAAGATGTTAGGCGGCAGTATCGAGATCTGCGTCCGAGGAACCGCCCATCCGGTCGTCTTCCGTATGCACCCACCACGACCCGAGCGCGTCGATGAGCGGTACAAGCCGGCGGCCAGGCGCTGTGAGGTCATAGTCGACCCGCAACGGATAACCCGGACGCACCGTGCGCCGCACGATGCCGGCTTCTTCCAGCTTGCGCAGTTCCAGGGTCAGGATGCGATGCGACACGGTCGGGTTGTCACGTCTCAGTTCACTGAACCGCTTGGTCCCGTCCTTCAGATAATAGAGCAGCAGTGTGGGCCAGCGACCGCTGAGCACGCGCATGGTCTCTTCGATCGGGCAGCGTGAGACGACGTCTTTCATGGGCGGATCCTGGTTACAGAATTGTGCGTAATTTACATGGGACGACAAGCGTTTAGGGTCAAGTTTCGCTGCGCGGCGTGATCCTCTCAATCACGGAAGAAAACAAATGGAACCTATCCTCCTTTACGGCTTCCCGGCGGGAAGCTCGATGGGGCTTGTCGCTGCCTTTGAACGCGTCGGGCAACCCTATCGCCTGTGCCGCGTCGACATGCTCACCGAGATGAAAAACGATGCCTATGCCAGCATCAACGACCGTCAGGAAACGCCGGTGCTGATCACCGACGAAGGCCGGGTGCTCACCGAGACAATGGCCATCGCCTCGTGGCTCGAAGCCCGCGACACACAGCGCCGCATCAGCTTCGAACCGCGCACGCCGCAAGCCGACCGCATGCACCAGCTGATGGCCTTCGTGAACACCGGTTTCACCGCCGCCTTCAGCCCGCTCTGGGTGGCATTGGAAATGGCGGCGGATGAACCGGCGCTGAAGGCGACCTTGCGGGAGTTCGGCCGCAAGGCCGTTGCGGAACGTCATGATCGGCTCGAGGCGATGATCGCCGACACGGATTTCCTGGTCGGCGACCGGCTGACGCTGGCCGATACCACGCTGATCGGCGTGGCGCGCTGGGCGGAGTTTCACCAGGCGATCGACGGCGCTGCCTATCCCAAGCTGGCCGGATTGCGCCTTCGCATCGAATCCGATCCGGCCGTGCGTTATGCGCTGGCTGTCGAGGATGGCGAACAGCCCGCCGGTTCTGGCGCCTGCCTTGGCCACGTCCCCCTGACTGAGGTGATCGATCGCTTCGCTTCATAAGTTGCCAGCCGCGCGGCGCCAAGTGCATGGCGGCGCGCGGCGCCAAGTCTGCTGCCGCCCGGTTCAACCAGCCGTTACCGGCGGACTTGGCGACAACTGCTTCTAAATCGGCTAGGATAACGCTGTACGAGAAATGGCAGCTCCGGGCGGCCATCCAGGCGGTGACCGCCCCGACACACCGCCCCGACACACGGGAGGAAGGTTATGGCCGGCTTTCATGTCATGGCGGACGCACGTGGAATGCATGTGCAGCCAACGGTGCGCCGCATCACCACGTCGGACCTTTGGGACGCGCTGCGTCTCGGCTTCGAGGATTTCTGGGCAAAACCATCGCACTACGTGTTCCTGTGCCTGATCTATCCCATTGTCGGCTTGATCCTGACGCAGTGGACGTCCGGCGCCAATGCCATCCAGCTCATCTATCCCCTGATGTCGGGTTTCGCGCTGCTTTGGGCCGTTTGCGGCCCTCGGCCTTTACGAGATCAGCCGCCGGCGCGAGCTCGGCATGAACACCTCCTGGCGGCACGCGTTTGACGTGCGGCGCTCGTCCGCGGTTCCGTCGATCGCTGTCATCGGCGTCATGCTGGTGGCGCTGTTCCTGCTGTGGCTCTACACCGCGCAATCGATCTACACTGGGCTGTTTGGCGACCAGCCGCCGGCCTCGATTGGTGGCTTCATCCGCGACGTGCTGACCACCAGCAAGGGGTGGACGCTGATCCTTGCCGGCAATGCCGCGGGCTTTGTCTTCGCCGTAGTTGTGCTGGCCACCACCGTGGTTGCCTTCCCGCTGCTGCTCGACCGTGACGTCGGCGCCGTTTCGGCGATCGAGACCTCGGCCCGGGCGGTGATGGCCAACCCGCTGCAAATGGCGCTGTGGGGCTTGCTGGTCGCCGTGCTTCTGGTGATCGGTTCGATCCCGCTGTTTGCCGGGCTCGCCGTCGTCATGCCGGTGCTCGGCCATGCCACCTGGCATCTCTACCGCAAGGTGGTCGAGCCCGAGCGGGTACAGCAGATAAGGCGGCCGATGTAACGAAGCAGGCACCCATGGCCTTCTCCCTGCCGAGCCTGCCCAACAAGATCGTCTGTCTGACCTGCCTTTGTATCGGTAGCTATCTGCCTGCCGCGCCAGCGCGCGCTGACCAGCCGGTGCAGTTTGAAAGCGCGGCTTCGGAGCCAACGTCATTTCAGAAGCGCATTGCGCAAGCAGGCGGCAAGGTCCCGAAGGCCGTTCCCGGCACGCCGCTGCAGGGGTATTTAACGCGTCCGCCGGGTGAGGGGCCGTTCCCGGCTGTCGTGGTTCTGCACGGATGTTCAGGTCTGCCCGGAAGTGTAAAGAAAACCTGGTCCGAGCGACTGTCCTCCTGGGGTTACGTCGTCCTCGTCGTCGACAGCTTCAGCACCCGCGGCATAAAGGAGACCTGTGATGGCCTCCACTCTGTTGATCGCGTATATGACGCCTACGGCGCTCTGGAATTCCTATCGAAATACAGTTTGTCGAACCGCGGCGCATTGCGTTGATGGGGTTCTCCGCTGGCGGGAACGCAACGCTCGAGGCCTTGCAATCTGGTGGAGACGAGCGGCTTATGGAGCGCAAATTCAAGGCTGCGATCGCCTACTATCCGGATTGTTCGGCAACGAATGGCGACATGGCGGCCCCGACCTTGATACTGATCGGCGAGCTTGACGATCGGACCCCCGCCAAAATTTGCCAGGAGATGATGACGCAGCGCAGCGGCAAGGGAAGCTCCGTACAGCTTGACGTCTACCCGGGTGCTCGTCACGGATTTGACTCCGCAGGATTGAAGACTGGCATCGAGACCTATGGTCACCGGATGCAGTACAATGCGGCCGAGCAATCCATCCTTGCCTCTCATGCATTCCTGAAAGACGTCTTCGGCGGCTGATAGTGGCGACTGCCGTTTTGCACTCTCAGCGCTGCGCGTCTGTCGCCATCTTCAGCGCGAGTGCCTTCCGCACCGTGCCATCATCCGGCGCCGGATGACCGATTTTCGCAACCGATGTGCCGATCGAGACGGTGGGCGACCGGCGCTTTCACTACCGCTGACGCACGAAACGTGGCCTCTTCATTTCGCGAGAGTGATGCGGCGACTGGCATACATCTCGCGATTTCCAAGCATGGCCGTGCAATCCGTCCTGACGGACGAGTTTCCCGTCATCAGCACGGTCTTGCCGACAAGCCTCAGACAATCGCCCTGACTGCTCATATCTGAGTTGCCAGCGTAGGAAATGGGCGCGTCAGGCGCATAGACGAAACCGCTGATCGTGGAATTTGCCCCGCCATTGAGCGTCAAGGCGGACGTGTTCCCGTGATCCTCGAAAATGGTGATGCCGGCATAGGGGCCGCTGGTGGACGGGGAAAGGTCCACTTTCTCATTGGCATTTATGTAGAGCTGTGCGCCTTCCATGAGGAATATAGTCACGCCGTGGCCTGTCAGGCTACCGTTGCCGCCGGGCTTGATGGTGGTGCCGCGCAGGATGTAGACGCCCGGATCAAGTGTGATGTCCCCCGACAATGTCTTGTCGCAATACGTGCCGGGCGACAGCGTGTAGGTTTTGCCGTTCGGGACCGGCAGACACAATGTGAAGGGGGGAGGGACGACGTCGGCCAGAGGATCAAAAGACGCATATTGATGTTCGAGCGGCATTCCACAGGTGAGTGCGGCGTTGGGTGACGAAAGCCCGGAAGTGCCGCCGACAGTCGAGACGCAGCCCGCTGAAACCAGTGCGGAACCGCCCCTGTTCACGGCGTCGGGCGCATCCGAGTTTGCCGCGATCACGCAGTTGCTCATCGAGACGCTGGTCGAGCCCTGCAGGCTCACGGCGGCGGATGCCTGCGGATCGAGCGCCAGCACGCAGGCTTGCGCGCCAGGCTCAAGTTTGACCGAGGCCGAGCGGTGAGCCTGCCAAGCGGGCGCGCCGCTGATGAAGCTTGCTCGGCTGATTTTGGACGAAACCGAGATGTAGTAGGCGCTCGGGTCGCCGCTCGCGGCTGCCGAAAAGGCGGAGACGCTGCCCGAATATTCTTGCTGGTCGGCAATGCTCATATTGGCCGCGAAAAATGTCAGCCCGAGCGCCTGGACATCACCTGCCGTCATGCCGGGCGAATACTTTGTGCCGACGGCGAGCCCCGCCGCGTCCAGTGAGTTCTGCAATTGCGCGGCATCCTCGCTGGTGCCCACCAGATCCATGACTCCGGCAACGCCAAGCATCATCGGCAGCATCGCCATGGCGGTTGCCAAGGGAAAGTTGCCGCGCCTGTCGCGCGCGAATCCGAGGATCATCGCTTTTAGCATCCCAGCCCAGAAACCAGTGGTCGGCATGACGATGCTCATAAAACGCTAATTTTCACGTTGCTGGATGCGTCAAAGACCGGCCAGTTTTTTGGAGGTTAGTTAACCATGCCGGCCCCACGGCACGATAGTGCGCCGCCATTGCAGCTACTGAAGCGAGGAAACCTTGGACTTTACCCATCGCAGCCTTTCGCGCGAGACATCCACTGCCGCTCGCGCGCCTGGCGAAAGCTGGTGACAGGCCGGGACGGTTCGGCTAATCCGAACCGGCTGCGGCGAACCGTCGGTCGCGGCGTCGCAACGATCACGACTGAAGGAAACGGCATGGCGAATTCGCCTGAAATCATCGGCTCGCTCGAAGACGTGTCGAAGGCCTATTCGGCAATCCTGTGCGACGTCTGGGGCGTGGTCCATAATGGCGAAACGCATTTCCCGGTGGCGGCTTCCGCACTGGCAAGGGCTCGAGAGGCGAAAATCCCCGTCGTCCTGATCACCAATTCGCCGCGCAGAAGTGCCGATGTCGTGGCGCAGATGAACGCGATCGGTGTTCCACCGTCAGCCTACGACCGGGTGGTTACCTCAGGCGACGTGACGCGGGATCTGATCGCCGAAGGGCCGCGCAAGATTTTCCATATCGGCGCCGACCGGGACGTCACCCTCTATGAAGGTCTCGACGTCGAGCTTGTCGAGGAGTTCGAGGCGTCCGGCGTCGTCTGCACCGGCCTGTTCGACGACGAGGTCGAGAAGCCCGAGGATTACACGGAGCTCCTGCGGCGGCTGCGCGCCAGGAACCTGCCTTTCATCTGCGCAAATCCCGACATCGTGGTCGAGCGCGGCGAACGCATGATCTGGTGTGCCGGCGCGCTGGCGCGTGACTATGCCCAGCTTGGCGGCCGCACATTGATCGCTGGAAAACCATACGCGCCGATCTACAATCTCGCGATGAAGGAAGTTGCCGAGATTCTTGGCCGGCCGGTCGAGCGCGGCCAGGTGCTGGCCATCGGCGACGGCATGATGACCGATGTGAAGGGCGCCGCCGACAATGGCTTCGATGTTCTTTATGTCTCCGGCGGCATCCATGCCCGCGACTATGGCGATGCCCTGCAACCGGATCCGGCAAGACTGGCGGCGTTCCTGGAAAAGCATGGCTATGGTCCGGTGGCCGTCATTCCCAGACTTCGGTAGGTGACGATGGTAGCCTTCCAACGCGTCCTGGCAACCGCGCCGCTTCCCGCCGACCTGCGCGGCGGCGTGGTGGCGATCGGCAATTTCGATGGCGTCCATCGCGGCCATCAGGCGGTGCTCGAGCGCGCCTCTGCCGAGGCCGGACGGCGCGGCGTACCGGCCCTGGTGCTGACGTTCGAACCGCATCCGCGCAAGATCTTCAGGCCTGATATCCCGTTGTTCGTGCTGACGCCGCCGCCGATGAAGGCGCGGCTCCTGTCGCTGCTGGGCTTTGCCGCGCTGGTCGAGCAGCCGTTCACGCGCGACTTCGCCTCGCTGTCGGCGGAAGCGTTCGTGACGGATGTGCTGGAAACGAACCTTGGCATTACCCACGCCGTGACCGGGTTCGATTTCCACTTCGGCAAGGATCGTCAAGGCGGCCCGGCCTACCTGATGGCGGCGGGTGAGCGTCACGGCTTCGGCGTCACGCTCGTCGACGCCTTCCGGGACGAGGGCGCCGAGGTGGTGTCGTCCAGCCGCATCCGCGGATTGCTGGGCGAGGGCGAAGTGGCTGAAGCCGCCGGTCTGCTCGGCTACCGCTTCACCGTCGAAAGCGAGGTGGTCGGCGGACAGCAGCTTGGCCGCACCCTTGGCTTTCCAACCGCGAATATGAGGCTGTCGGCGGAAGCCGCACTCAAGGAGGGCATTTATGCCGTCCGCTTCCGCCGCGCCGACGGCACGCTCCACGACGGTGTCGCCAGCTTCGGCCGTCGCCCGACGGTCGACGACAATGGCGCGCCGCTGTTGGAAACCTTCGTCTTCGACTTCTCCGAAGACCTCTATGGCGAGGTCTGTCAGGTTTCCTTCTTCGGTTTTCTGCGCCCGGAGGTGAAGTTCGATGGGCTCGATGCGCTGGTCGCGCAGATGAAGCGCGATGAAGCCGAGGCACGCGCGCTGCTTGCCGGCGTCAAGCCGCTCTCCGATCTCGACGCGGCCATGGCTTTTTGAGTCCAGGCATGATCCCTACTTTTTCAGCGCCAGGCCGACGGCGATGAAGGTCCAGCCCTGGAAGATCAGATCGATCGCAAGGAACAGACCGAGCACCCACAGGCTGTTGACCGGCCAGCCCATGGCGATGATCAGACCTGCAAGCGCGCTGATGACACCGGCGGCGACGAGCCAGCCCCAGCCGCGTTCCGGCCGGTGGCTGTAGCCGACCCAGGCCCTGAGCACCCCTGACGCGACCAGCGCGATCGCCAGCAGGAACGTCAGCACCGCCGAGGCAAGCAACGGATTGCCGAAAGCGAAGAAGCCGGCGACGGCGTACAGCAGTCCGCTGAGCAGCCAGTAGAAGAAGCGATTCCAGGACTTGACGCCGAACGCGTGCACGATCTCGATGATACCCGCCATCAGCATCAGCCATCCCACGACGTAGACGGAAGCCACCGTGGCGACGAACAGATTGGCGAAGGCAATGCCGCCGAAGATGAGCAGCAGCACACCGAGTGCGACAAACCATCCCCATTTTGTCCGTGTCTGTTCGATCCCGATTTTCAAGGCATCGCCATGCAGGGTCATTGTCGCGGTCTCCATCGAGGGCTGCGGAATACTGCGGATGGAAGGTAATCCGGGCGCGAGCCAACGTCCAGCCGATGACCGGCAGCGGGATCGCGGCAAAGCGCGAGCATATGTCTCGGGTTTAAATCAAATTTTACCAAACGGCCGTCAAAGCTGTCATCGGCAATCATATGCGTTGTGTTAGTGGAGTGGCCATGAGTTCGGTCGGAAGAATCTCTCTTGTGTTGGCCGCCGCGGTGCTGGGTGGGACGGGCGCTGCCAATGCGGGCGAGGGCAGCTGGCTGTCCGGCGACTGGTATCTGACCGTAGGTGCCACCGGCATGGTGGCGCCGAATTTCGAGGGCGGCAAAAAGTACCTGCTCAGCGCCTCGCCGATCATTTCGCTGGGCAAGGCCGGACCTGCTGCCCGCTTTGTCTCGCGCAACGACAACATCTCGCTGGCGCTGGTCGATGATGGCGGTTTCCGCGCTGGCCTGACCGGCAAGTTCCTGTTTTCCCGCGATGACGACAACGCCGATGAGCTGAAGGGCCTCGATCCGGTGCGCTGGGGCGGGGAAGTCGGCGGCTTCTTCGAATTCTATCCCACCGACTGGCTGCGCGCCCGCGCCGAGCTGCGCCACGGCATTCGCGCTCACAACGGCTTTGTCGCCGACATTGCCGCCGACGCCTTTTACGATGTGACGCCGACCGTCAGGATTTCGGGCGGCCCGCGTGTTTCCTTCGCCTCAGGCAATTATTTCGACGCCTATTACGGCGTCAACGCGCAGGAAGCCGTGGCCTCGGGCTTGAGCGAATATCATCCCGGTGGCGGGCTGAAATCGACCGGCCTCGGCGGCGCCATAACCTGGAAGGTGACCGAGCCGATGACCGCCAGCCTGTTTGGCGAATATTCGCGCCTGATGGGACCGGCGGCCGATTCCAGCCTGGTCAAGGAGCGCGGCGACCGCAACCAGTTCATGATTGGCGTGTCGACCACCTACCGCTTCGATTTCACGATGTAAGTGAATCGAACGAGACGCTTTATTCCTGCCGTGGCTTCGGCTAAAAGCCCAGCCATGACCAGCTTTTCGCGCCTTTTCGCGATCGCGATACGAATTACAGGCCCGGTGTTCCGGGTGGCCTGAGCGCCGCCGGAGCCGCCGGGAGTTTCTGCGCGCCCCCTCGCGCTTTTTCCATAACATGATAGTTCACGCCCGAGCTTGTACGCCCGCCGGGCAATGCAAATGGCAGACCAATGACCGATACAACTGAAACGATCGACTATTCCAAGACGCTTTACCTGCCGCAGACGGACTTCCCGATGCGTGCCGGCTTGCCGGAGAAGGAGCCGCTGCTGGTCAAGCGCTGGCAGGACATGGATCTCTACCGCAAGCTGCGCGAGAGCGCTGCCGGCCGCACGAAATACGTTCTGCATGACGGTCCGCCCTACGCCAACGGCAACATCCATATCGGCCATGCGCTGAACAAGATCCTCAAGGATGTCATCACCCGCTCGTTCCAGATGCGCGGCTACGACTCGAACTATGTGCCCGGCTGGGACTGCCACGGCCTGCCGATCGAGTGGAAGATCGAGGAGCAGTACCGCGCCAAGGGCAAGAACAAGGACGAGGTGCCGGTCAACGAATTCCGCAAGGAATGCCGTGAGTTCGCCGCGGGTTGGATCGCCGTGCAGGGGGCCGAGTTCCAGCGCCTCGGCGTCATCGGCGACTTCGAGAATCCCTATACGACGATGGCCTTCCATGCCGAGTCGCGCATCGCCGGCGAGTTGTTGAAGTTCGCCATGTCGGGCCAGCTCTATCGCGGCTCCAAGCCGGTGATGTGGAGCGTGGTCGAGCGCACGGCGCTGGCCGAGGCCGAGATCGAGTACCACGACTATGAGAGCGACACGATCTGGGCGAAGTTTCCGGTCGCCAGCTTGGCCCGCCCTGTCGATGGCGAGACCAAGCTGACGGAGGGCGCACTCGATCTGCTGCAGGCACATGTCGTCATCTGGACGACGACGCCATGGACGATCCCCGGCAACCGTGCCGTCAACTATTCGCCGCGCATCAACTATGGCCTCTATGAGGTCACGGCAGCCGAAAACGCATTCGGCCCGCAGCCGGGTGAAAAACTGATTTTTGCCGACGCGCTGGCTGAAGACTCCTCGGTCAAGGCCAAGGTCACCTTGAATCGTCTCCGCAGTGTTTCGGCGCAAGAGCTTGGAAGCCTTACGCTTTCGCATCCGCTCAAGGGCCTTTGCGGCGGCTACGACTTTGCCGTTCCGATGCTCGCCGGCGACCATGTCACCGACGATGCCGGCACCGGCTTCGTCCACACCGCGCCCGGCCACGGCCGCGAGGACTTTGACGCCTGGATGGATGCGGCGGTGGATCTGCGCGCACGCGGCATCGATCCCGCCATCCCGTTCACCGTCGACGATGGCGGCTTCTTCACCAAGGACGCGCCGGGTTTCGGCCCCGACCGGGAGGGTGGACCGGCGCGTGTCATCGACGACAACGGCAAGAAGGGCAACGCCAACCAGGCCGTCATCGACGAGATGATCAAGCGCAACGCGCTGTTCGCGCGCGGCCGGCTGAAGCACAGCTACCCTCACTCCTGGCGGTCCAAGAAACCGATCATCTTCCGCAACACGCCGCAATGGTTCGTCTACATGGACAAGGACCTCGGCGACGGCTCGACACTGCGCAGCCGGGCGCTCAAGGCCATCGACGACACCCGCTTCGTGCCCGCCGCCGGCCAGAACCGCATCCGCGCCATGATCGAGGAGCGCCCGGACTGGGTGCTGTCGCGCCAGCGCGCCTGGGGCGTGCCGATCGCCGTCTTCGCCGATGCCGACGGCAATGTGCTGAAGGACGAAGCGGTCAACCAGCGCATCATGGACGCCTTCGAGCAGGAGGGCGCCGACGCCTGGTTCGCGGCTGATGCCAAGGAGCGTTTCCTTGGCAATCACGACGCTTCGAAGTGGAAGCAGGTGATGGACATCCTCGACGTCTGGTTCGATTCGGGCTCGACGCACGCCTTCACGTTGGAAGATCGTCCTGACCTGAAATGGCCGGCCGACGTCTATCTCGAAGGCTCCGACCAGCATCGCGGCTGGTTCCATTCGTCGCTGCTGGAAAGCTGCGGCACCAGGGGCAGGGCGCCTTACGACACCGTCGTCACCCATGGTTTCACCATGGACGAGGATGGCCGCAAGATGTCGAAGTCGCTGGGCAACACCGTGGTGCCGCAGGACGTCATCAAGCAGTCGGGCGCCGACATCCTGCGTCTATGGGTGGTGACGACCGACTACTGGGAGGACCAGCGGCTCGGCAAGAACGTGCTGCAGACCAACATCGACGCCTACCGCAAGCTGCGCAACACCATCCGCTGGATGCTGGGTACGCTTGCCCATGACGATGGCGAAGAGGTGCCGCTGGAGAAAATGCCGGAGCTGGAGCGGCTGATGCTGCACCGGCTGGCCGAGCTCGATGAGGTCGTGCGCTCGGGCTACGACGCCTTCGAATTCAAGCGCATCACCCGCATGCTGCTCGATTTCATGGTGGTCGAGCTGTCGGCGTTCTATTTCGACATCCGCAAGGACGCGCTCTACTGCGACGCGCCGTCGAGCCTGAAGCGCAAGGCTTCGGTGCAGGTGGTGCGCCATCTCTTCGACTGCCTGGTAAAATGGCTGGCGCCGATGCTGCCTTTCACCATGGAGGAGGCCTGGCTTGAGCGTCATCCCGACGCCGTCTCGGTGCATCTCGACCAGTTCCCGCAAATCCCGGCGGACTGGAAGAACGAGGCGCTGGCGGAAAAGTGGCGCCAGGTGCGGCAAGTGCGACGCGTCGTCACCGGTGCGCTGGAGATCGCGCGCGCCCAGAAGGTGATCGGATCGTCGCTGGAAGCGGTGCCGGTCGTCACAATCAACGAGGCAGCGCTCGAAGCGGCGATTTCAGATGTCGACATGGCCGAGATGGCGATCACCAGCGATCTGGTCATCGCTCATGGCGAGGCACCGGCTGGCGCCTTCGCGATCGACGACGTCAAGGGTGTCGCCGTGGTGGTCGAGAAGGCCGAGGATCGTGGCCTGTTAAAATGTGCACGCTCCTGGCGCTACACCGCCGATGTCGGCCAGGATCCGGAATTCCCGGATGTTTCGGCCAGGGATGCGGCGGTGCTGCATGAATTGAAGGCGCTTGGCCGGCTTTAGCGGTTAGTCGGCTGGATCGGTGCACAAATGCCACGCCGGGCGGGCGAAAACCGCCCGCGCGTTGCCCTTAACGAGTGGTTGAGGTAAACACGCGAAACTCCGGAAGACAAATTGTCGCCGGATTTCCGTCGCAAGTGCTTGGACGATGGGGACCGGCCACAAGGCTGGTGGCAATCGAGAGGCTGTCTAGAGTGGGACTTTTTGGCATGACCGAGAGATATAATGCGCGCTTGGCGCTGCTGGCGCCGCTTGTCGCGTCGGGCCTCGCTTTGTCCGGCTGCATGGGCTCTCCGACCTACGGCACCGACAAGACCGCCGGCGAACAGCTGGCCGGCGATATTTCGGGCGCCTTTTCATTCGCGCCGAAGCGCAAGGAACAGATCGACTACAAGCCGCGTCCGACGCTCGTGAAGCCGGCGCCAGGCCAGAAGGAAGCGCTGCCGGCCCCGCAGGACAGCATCGAGACGGCGAGCGCCGAATGGCCCGAATCGCCCGAGCAGCGCCGCGCCCGCCTGCGCGCCGACGCCACCGCCCATCAGAACGACCCGGCCTATCAGTCGGAGATCATCGACGACGTGCAGACGGACCCGGCCTCGGTCAAGAGGGCGATGGCGGAGTCAGGGTCGAGCCACCCGCCGGCATGGACACCGGCCGATTCCGACAAGGGCCGTGCCGCCGAGATCCAGCGCCGCCTTGCCGACAGCAAGCAGGGCGATCCGAACACCCGCAAATATCTGAGCGAGCCTCCAGTGCAGTATCGTGTCGCGGCCGGCACGGCGCCGCAAGATCAGCTTGGCGAGGACGAGTACAAGAAGGAACGCCGCCTCAAGAAAGAGGCGGAAGGCAAGAAGGGCAGCGGCTGGTTCGACTGGATGCCGTCTCTGTAAGAACACCACGTTGTGTCGCCGGGCGTTGCGCCCGGTTCAGCCGCGCCGTTCCCGGAAAAATTCCTTGAGCAATAGACCCGCTTCGGTCTCGCCCATGCCCGGATAGATGTCGGGCGCGTGGTGGCAGGTCGGCGAGGCGAAAAAACGTACGCCATTGACCACGGCACCGCCCTTGTCGTCGGCGGCGCCGAAATAAAGCCGGCGCAGCCGGGCGAAGGAAATGGCGCCGGCGCACATGGCGCAAGGTTCCAGCGTCACATAGAGATCATGGCCGGTCAGCCGCTCGGCCGACAGTTTGCGGCAAGCTTCGCGGATGACCAGCATCTCGGCATGCGCGGTCGGGTCGGCAAGTTCGCGTGTGCGGTTGCCGGCGCTGGCGACAACACCAGCGCCATTGGCGATGACGGCGCCGACCGGCACTTCGCCTCGCAAGGCGGCAGCCTCGGCCTCCTTCAGCGCCAGCGCCATGAAATCGGGCCGCTTCACGCGATTTCCACTCCGATTATCTCCTCGCCACCTGACGGAGCAAGTTCGTTTCGAATGAACCGCACTTGCTCCAGGCTTTTGATTTTCGTTTGTCTTTTTGGAAAAACCGGTCTCCACTTTTCCCTGACAAACTCCAGTGATCCTGTTATTGAGCGCAGGACCTCGAAAATCGGGACTCGGTTTTCGAAAATGATCATGCGCCACATCAAAAGTGCTACAGCGTTCGTTGCGCGCCCGAAAGGATGCGCCACGCTGTAGCAGCGCAAACGGATAAAGGCCACATGGACGACAACGACAAGAAATTCCGACCCAGGAAGGGTCCGGCCAAGAGTGGGCCGAAAGCCGCGGGACCGCGCAGCCATGATGGCGCCGCGGGCAAGGGCGGCAAGCCGTCCTTTGGCGCCAAGAAACCTTACGCACCGCGTGGCGATCGGCCGATGGCTGCCGATGGCGAGCGGCCGAAGCGCGATTTCAAGGGCGGGGACAAGCCTTTCAGCAAAGGCCCGCGTCCCGAAGGCAAGCCTTTTGAGAAGCGCGAAGGGCCGCGCAAGCCCTACGCAC
>NZ_RZTC01000113.1:0-19629 GCF_004023165.1 Mesorhizobium sp. M7A.F.Ca.MR.176.00.0.0
TGAGCCGACCCTCCCCACAAGGGGGAGGGTGAGCAGATCTATTCGCCGGGCGGCTTGCCGGGCTCGGAGTGCATCCGGCGCACGCGGCGTACGCCCCACCAGACCAGCAGGATGGCGACAGGCACCGAAGCCGCGGTAATGATCTCCGGTGCGAAGGCATGGCCGAAGATCGAGGCACCCTTGGCGACATAGCCGACAAGGCCGACCACATAATAGGAGACGGCGGCGACCGAGAGCCCCTCGACGGTCTGCTGCAGGCGCAGTTGCAGGCGGGCGCGGTTGTTCATCGAGGCAAGCAGGTCGCGGTTCTGCTTCTCGACCTCGACATCGACCCAGGTGCGCAGCAGCGTCGTGGCGCGGGTCAGTTTTCGCGACAGATTTTCCTGCCGCTCCTCGACCGAGCGGCAGGTGCGCATTGCGGGCGCCACCCGGCGCTGCAGGAACCCGCGCCATGTGTCATAGCCGGGCACAGCCTCTTCCTCGAGCGCCTCCAGCCGTTCGCCAACGATGCCGTTATAGGCGCGGCTGGCGCCGAAACGGTAAAGGCTCGATGCCGCGTCCGCCTCCAGCTCCGCCGCAAGTTCGGTCAGATCGGCCAGCAAGGTCTGGCTGTCGCGAGTCCCGGTGACCTTCATCTCCAACGTGGTCTGCGCCAGCCGGTCTTCGATGCGGCGGGCGCGGCCGGACAAGGTCAGCGCCAGCGGCAGGCCGAGCATGGCCAGCGTCCGATAGGTCTCGATGTCGATAAGCCGCTGCGACAACGCGCCGGTACGCGCCGGGGTCAAGCCGCGATCGAGCAGCAGCATGCGCGTCAGACCATCGCCGTCCTGGCGAAAATCGGTGATGATGGCCGCGTTTCCGCGCTCGACCAGCGAGTAGCACAAGCTGGTCGGATCGAAACCGGCTATCAGCTGCTCGCTCGCTTGCGTCCATTTGCGGATTTCGAGCCTGATGCCGGAGATGCAGGTTCCCGGCGGCGAAAACCCGTTGCCAAAGGGGGAGTCCTCCTGCGTCCTGCCGCTTTCGGAAAGCGGCCCTTCCCACAAATAGGTCGAGAACTCGGTGTGACGCTCCCAGCGCAGCGAGCCCTTGCCCCATTTCATGGCATGATGGCGGGCCTGGCGGTCGGGCGCGGCGATGCCGAGGCGCCGCGACAATTCGGAAAGCACCGCGTGGTCGACGCCCGAGCCACCCTCCGTCATGAAGGCGAGTTGCATCAGGACGCGTGGCTTTTCGATCAGCGGGTGCGGCCGGGCATGAACCTCGCCGAGTGCGCCGGGCCGGCCCTCATGCGCGGGAAAGCCCATGACGCTGCCCTTGGCGCGCGGCTGGAATTCGAGATCGGACGGGTCGTCTGACACGGCTTGTTCCCTGAGTTTCCTTGAACCTCTTGCACCCGCGTCCCTCTAGTGCCAATGGCCTGATGACGCAAACGGCAAAGGTAGCCGAAGATGATTGCATCGGGCGGAAAATCGGCCCGCTTTTGTCAATTGGATAAATAATTTGACCAGTTGGCGAGGCAGGCTCTATTCTGCGACACCGGTTCACCTTCCAGGCATTCTGTTGAGCGACATTTTTTCCAGGATCGAGCATTCGCGCACCGCCGACGAGGTGGTGCAGCAAATCGAGAGCCTCATCCTCGAAGGCGTGCTGCGCACCGGCGACCGGCTGCCGGGCGAGCGCGAGCTTGCACGCCAGTTCGACGTATCC
Organism: Mesorhizobium sp. M7A.F.Ca.MR.176.00.0.0; assembly: GCF_004023165.1. Lineage (NCBI taxonomy): Bacteria > Pseudomonadati > Pseudomonadota > Alphaproteobacteria > Hyphomicrobiales > Phyllobacteriaceae > Mesorhizobium > Mesorhizobium sp. M7A.F.Ca.MR.176.00.0.0. Next base: position 1,711 of record NZ_RZTC01000113.1, read on the forward strand.
CGGCCGATCCTGCGTGATGCGCTGAAGTCACTGGAAGGACGCGGCCTTTTGACGACAAGGCCCGGCGGCGGCACGCATGTCGCCGATGTCATCGGCCAGCTCTTCACCAAACCGGTGACGGACCTGATCTCGATGCACCGCAAGGCAGTGACCGATTATCTGGAATATCGCCGCGAGATCGAAGGGGTCGCGGCTGAATACGCGGCACGGCGCGCCACTGCGGACGACATGGCGCTGCTCGACAAGATCATGGCACGTATGGACGATGCGCACCGGACCGGCGACTTCGACGACGAGGCCGAGATCGATGTCGAGTTCCACCACGCGATCTGCGAATGCGCGCACAACATCATCCTTTTGCACACGTTGCGTTCCTGTTACCGGCTGTTGTCGGAGGGCGTGTTCCAGAACCGGCTGCTGGTGTTCAGCGTGCCCGGCGCGCGCGACGCCCTGCTGGCGCAGCACCGCGCGATCCATGCGGCGGTGAAGGCCGGCGATCCGGATGCTGCCCGGCAAGCGGCGATGGACCACATCACCTATGTCGAACGGTCGATGGCGGAAGCCGAGCGCAGCGGCGACTGGCAGCGCGTTTCGCGACTGAGGCTGAAGCAGCGGGTCGAAGCCACCGATACCGAACCTGCACGCAAACGCTCCTAGCTATCGAAACGGGAAGCCCATGAGCCAGATCCTGACCATCGCCGACCTCAAGGACCTCGCCCGCCGGCGCGTGCCGAAGATGTTCTTCGACTATGCCGATTCCGGTTCGTGGACCGAAAGCACGTATCGGGCCAACGAAGAGGACTTTCAGAAGATCAAGTTCCGCCAGCGCGTGCTCGTCGACATGGACAACCGTTCGCTGGCATCGACGATGATCGGCGAAAAAGTGTCGATGCCGGTGGCATTGGCGCCAACCGGCATGACCGGCATGCAGCACGCCAATGGCGAGATGGTGGCGGCTCAGGCGGCGGAGGAATTCGGCGTGCCGTTCACCTTGTCGACGATGAGCATCTGCTCCATCGAGGATGTCGCCTCGGTAACCACGAAGCCGTTCTGGTTTCAGCTCTATGTGCTGCGTGACAAGGAGTTCGTGCTCAACCTGATCGATAGGGCAAAGGCGGCGAAATGCTCGGCGCTCGTGCTGACGCTCGACCTGCAGATTCTCGGTCAGCGCCACAAGGACATCCGCAACGGGCTTTCGGCGCCACCCAAGCTGACGCTGACGAACATCGTCGACATGGCCATCCGCCCGCGCTGGTGCGCCGCCATGGCCGGCACGAAGCGGCGGACCTTCCGCAACATTGTCGGCCACGCCAAGGGCGTCGGCAACATGGCCTCGCTGGCATCGTGGACGACGGAGCAGTTCGACCCGCATCTGTCGTGGAAGGACGTCGCCTGGATCAAGGAGCGCTGGGGCGGCAAGCTGATCCTCAAGGGCATTCTCGACAAGGAGGACGCGCTGATGGCGGCCAAGACCGGGGCCGACGCGATCATCGTTTCCAACCATGGCGGGCGCCAGCTCGATGGTGCGTCGTCGTCGATCGGCGTTCTGGAAGAGATTGCCGACGCGGTCGGTGACACGATCGAAGTGCATATGGATGGCGGCATCCGCTCCGGCCAGGATGTCCTGAAGGCGCTTTGCCTAGGTGCCAAGGGAACCTATATCGGCCGGCCATTTCTTTACGGCCTGGGTGCGCTTGGCAAGGAAGGGGTTACCAAGGCGTTGGAAATCATCCGCAAGGAGATGGACATCACGCTGGCCCTGTGCGGAAAGCGTCTTGTCACCGACATGGGCAAGGACCAGCTCCGGCGCTAAGCCCGTGACCGCACGACCACGGAGACACCGAAAAATTGGCAGAACCCGGCATCCATTTTCTCGACGCGCATGGGCCGGAAGGTGTGCGTCTTTACGCGATCGGCGATGTCCACGGCCGGCTCGACCTGCTGGCCGCCATGCATCGGCGCATCAGGACCGAGATCGAGCAGGAGGCGCCTGCCGACTGGCGCGTCATCCATCTTGGCGACTATGTCGACCGCGGGCCGGACTCGAAGGGCGTCATCGATTTCCTGATCGAAGCGGAAGAGCGCGACCCTCGTCACCTGATGCTGGCCGGCAACCACGACATCGGTTTTCTCGACTTTCTCAAGACCCCTGACCCGGAAGGGCTTTTCATCCGGTTCGGCGGCATCCAGACGGCACAGTCTTACGGCGTGGCGATCAGTGAAGGCACAAGCGTGTGGTTCGGCAAGGCCGAATCGGCCGTGCGCAAAGGACATCAGGCCCTGGTCGAGGCCGTGCCGCAAAGCCACATCGACTTCCTGCGATCGCTGCCGTTCTCCGCGACTTTCGGGGACTTCTTCTTCTGTCATGCCGGCATCAGGCCGGGCAATCCTCTGGAGAAGCAAAGCCCGCAGGACCTGATCTGGATCCGCGACGTCTTCCACAACCACCCCGACCTCTATCCGAAGATCGTGGTGCACGGCCACACGCCGGTGCCGGAGGCGGAAGTGATGGCCAACCGCGTCAATGTCGACACGCTTGCCTGGCAATCAGGCATGCTGAGCGCGCTCGTCGTCGACGGCGCGGACAAACGCATCCTGACAATGACGATCAAGGAAGCTTGAGCGTCGCCCGTCGGAGGACGCGAAAGACGCTTCCCGCTTTTAGCGCAGAGAGGCGGTGACGCCGTAACCGTCGACGGCGTTGTGGTTGCTGGCTGCGTCGGCGGCATAGATGCCGAGACCGCACAGCACGATGGCGGACAACATGGCAAAGGACAGAAGCGCTGCTTTCACGGAGGTCATCTCTTGTTGAGCTTTCTGCATCTGTGCACCAGGCGGTTACCAATGCGTTGAAACGGAGAATTCGCTTCAAAGTTTCGACGATTTTGCGCTTCTAGGCATGTTCTGTATCAACGGTGTGTCGCGCGGGTCACACAAAGGTTCATAGCCGTTGCACAGAAGATGCAGAGCGCGCGCCTTCTAGGATGGCGGGCGGACACAAGCCAAGAATGAAACGGTTTTCCCCAGGCGGTTTCACCGCTGCGTGCCAATTATGTCACGCTGGAGGGTACGGAGAGGCCAACACTCAGATGGTCGCTACCCAGGCACGGGCAATGGCGAGGCCAGCGGCATCCGCATCGGGCCCGTTGCGGGCCATTTCGCCATCGAGCTTGCCGGCCCAGTCGGGATGGCGAGCGGCGATGGTCGGGGCAAAGGACGTGCTCCAGTCCTCGACCATCGGCCGGTCGGCCTCGAAATGGAACTGGAAACCGTAGACGGCGCGTCCGACGCGAAATGCCTGGTTCTCGGCGACATCGTTGCCGGCAAGCCGCACGGCGGCCTCGGGCAGCACGAAGGTGTCGTCATGCCACTGGAAGATCGGGAATTTCTCCGGCAGCGCGCCCAGCACCGGATCGCCCTTGGCGTCCGCCGTCAGCGATACGCCGCGCCAACCGAACTCATTGGCGGCGCCGATGCGGTTTTCGCCGCCGAAGGCACGGGCGACGAGTTGGCTGCCCAGGCAGATGCCGAGCACGGCGCGATCCTTGTCGGCAAAGTCGCGGGTCAGTTCGAGCAGTGCCGGGAAATAGGGGTACTCATCGTCGGCCAGCGCGTTCTGGCCGCCGCCGAGCACGATCATGGCATCATGCCCGGCCGCGTCATCCGGCAGGGGATCGCCTTTGTAAGGGAGACGCAGGTCGAGATCGGCACCCGCTTCCGCAAGTGCTGCGCCGACCTGGCCGAGGCCGGTATTGTCGTAGTTCTGCACCACCAGCACCCGCATCACAAAACCCTGCTGACATGAAAAGATGCGAGGAGCGATATCATGCCGCTCGCATTGCAGCCAAGATGCGTGTCCGGAGAGAAAACTATGCCACTGCAGAACCGGGTCGATCCGTACGGTACCATCCACGCTGTGCCCGATCGCGGCATGTTCACCGGCAATCGCGGCATCATCCACGATCCCGAGACCAAGACGCTCAAGAAGAAGCGCTGGGCGCTTCCGGCCTGGATCATCTGCGTCCGCCAATTCCGCGATGTGCGGCGCGAGCCGATGGGCCGCAACCGGAAGGGCGGCAAAGCGGGCTGGACCGAGCTGTTCTTCCTCGACGAAGTGACGGCACTGGCTGGCGGGCATCGCCCCTGCTTCTTTTGCCAGCGCGAACGGGCCAAGGATTTCGTCGGCCGCTTCGGCGAAGCTTTCGGCATTGCCGAACCGCGCGCGCCGATGGTCGACAAGCGGCTGCACAAGGAGCGGCTGGCCTCGGGCGGCAGGCCGCCAGGGGTTGCTGTTGAAGACCTTGCCGGCCTGCCGGACGGCGCCATGGTTGCGGATGGTCGCACTGTTTATGCCCTGCGTCGGGGCAAGACACTGCGCTGGTCCTTTGCCGGATATGGGCATCCCGGCGATTTCGGCCTGCTCAACGGCAAGACACTCTCGCTGCTGACGCCGGCCACGACGCTCGCCGTGCTGCGGCATGGCTTTCGGCCGGTGTGGCATCCTACCGCCGAGGCTTGACGCCGGCGGCCGGCTCGCTCATTCCTCGGCGATGCGCGCCAATTACAAGATGCAACGTCTGTTCGTGCCCGACGATCTCGCGCCGGATGTCGAGTTCGACGCTGGCCAACAGCAGAGCCACTATCTCCTGCATGTGCTGCGGCTTGGCGAAGGCGCCGAAATCCTGGTGTTCAATGGCCGCGACGGGGAGTGGTCAGCGGCCATATCAGCGAAGACGAAAAGGGCGGTGCGGCTGAAGGTGTCAGCGCTGCAGCGGCCGCAGCCGCCGCTGCCTGATCTCGTCTACTGCTTTGCGCCACTGAAGCAGGGCCGGCTCGACTATCTCGTGCAGAAGGCGGTCGAGATGGGCGCCGGCATCCTGCAGCCGGTCATCACCCAGCACACGCAAGTGGCCAAGCCGTCGATCGATCGCCTGCGCGCCAATGTCGTCGAAGCCGCCGAACAATGCGGCATCCTGGCGGTGCCTCAGGTGCGCGAAGCCGAAAAATTCGACCGCCTGCTGACCGGTTGGGACACAGAGCGACGGCTGATCTTCTGCGATGAGGATGCTTCGACCAACAATCCGCTGGCCGCGCTGCAGGCGGTCAAGGAAAAGAAGCTTGGGCTGCTGGTCGGGCCGGAGGGCGGTTTTTCCGACGACGAGCGCAAGATGCTGCGCGCCCTGCCCTTCGTCACCGCCATCCCGCTCGGCCCGCGTATCCTGCGCGCCGACACCGCGGCGGTGGCCGCGCTCGCGGTGATGCAGGCAACTGTCGGAGACTGGTGAGACGTCATCCCTTGCAAGGGATGCAGAGTTCCAGCAACGTTCAATTCCTGTTGACCTGTGGCTCAGGATTTTTCGCTTGATCGTCTGCTGACATTTCGTCCATTTACCGCCGGCGGTCATCCGGCCGCCTCTGAGGGTACCATCATGGCGCGCGATACGACCGATTTCCGCCCGATCGAAGGTGTCGACGAACTCGTCGAGCATCTGGCCGAAGGCAACAAGCCGCGCGACAAATGGCGCATCGGCACCGAGCACGAGAAATTCCCCTTCTATGTCGACGGCAATGCACCGGTCCCCTATGGCGGCGAGCGCGGCATCCGCGCCATTCTCGAAGGCATGCAGTCAAAGCTCGGCTGGGATCCGATCGTCGATGACGGCCGCATCATCGGCCTGGTCGAGCCGACCGGTCAGGGTGCGATTTCGCTGGAACCCGGCGGCCAGTTCGAGCTTTCCGGCGCACCGCTGGAAACGATCCACCAGACCTGCCGCGAGGGCAACGCCCATCTGGCGCAGGTGCGCGAGATCGCCGAGCCGATGGGCATCCGTTTCCTCGGCCTCGGCGGCAGCCCGAAATGGTCGCTGGCCGAGACGCCGAAAATGCCGAAATCGCGCTATGAGATCATGACGCGCTACATGCCCAAGGTCGGCACCAAGGGCCTCGACATGATGTACCGCACCTGCACGATCCAGGTGAATCTCGACTTCGAGAGCGAAGCCGACATGCGCCGCAAGATGCAGGTGTCGTTGAAGCTGCAGCCGCTGTCGACGGCATTGTTCGCCAATTCGCCTTTCACCGAAAGCCACCCGAACGGCTTGCAGAGCTGGCGCGGCGATATCTGGCGCGACACCGACAACCAGCGCTCGGGCCTGCTCGAATTCTGCTTCTCGCCCGATTTCGGTTTCGCCGACTATGTCGAATGGGCGCTCGACGTGCCGATGTATTTCGTCATCCGCGACGGCCGCTATCACGACATGACGCACGTCACCTTCCGTCAGTTCATGGCCGGGGCCGCGCGCAATGAAGTGCCGGACGGGCTGCCGACAATGGGCGACTGGGCGAACCATCTGTCGACGCTGTTCCCGGACGTGCGGCTGAAGCGCTTCCTCGAGATGCGCGGCGCCGATGGCGGGCCATGGCGGCGCATCTGCGCGCTGCCGGCCTTCTGGGTCGGATTGCTTTATGATGAGGCCGCACTCGATGCCGCCGAGGCGCTGACGTCGAGCTGGACGTATGAAGAAACGCTGGCGATGCGCAACGCCGTGCCGGAACAGGGCATTTCCGCACCGTTCCGCAACACCACGCTGCGCGAGATCGCGCGAGACGTGATGGTCATTTCCCGCATGGGCCTGAAGAACCGTGGCAAGAAGAACCGCGACGGCTACGACGAGACCTCGTTCCTCAACACGCTCGACGAAGTGGTGGCGCGCGGCACCACCAGCGCCGAGGAGATGCTGTCGGCCTATCACACGCGCTGGGGCGGTTCGATCGAGCCGGTGTTCATGGAATACGCCTATTAACCCTCGGATTTGACGCAGCCGATTGACCGGCAAAAGTCGCTTCAATCGGAAGTGGAAACAAACTAGGCTTCTTCGGCGAGGATTTCCGGAGGAGAGACCAATGCCTTCCTTGTTCGACATGCTGACACAGGCCCAGAACGGCAACGGCATGCAGGCGCTTGCCCAGCAATACGGGCTTTCGATGCAGCAGACGCAAGCCGCGGTTGCCGCATTGCTGCCGGCCTTTTCGCAGGGGCTGCAGCGCAACACAGCCGACCCTTACGGGCTCGGCGCCTTCATGACGGCGATGGCCAGCGGCCAGCACGCCAAGTATTTCGAGGACGCAACCCGGGCCTTCTCACCGCAAGGCGTCGATGAGGGCAACGGCATTCTCGGGCACCTGTTCGGCTCGAAAGACCTGTCGCGCGCCGTGGCCAGCCAGGCGGCGCAAGCCAGCGGCGTCAATCAGCAGATCCTGCAGCAGATGCTGCCGGCGATCGCCTCGATGGTCATGGGCGGGCTGTTCAAGCAGACGACAAATCAGATGCAGGCCGCCAGCGGTTTTGGCGGCGGCGGCAACAATCCGCTGGGCGAGATCATCGAGCAGATGATGCGGCAAGGCGGCGGCATGCAGGCCCCGGCGCCGCAGCCGCGCCAGGCGCCGGCACCCCAGAACCCGATGGACAACCCGCTCGGCAAGGTATTGCAGGACATGTTCGGCGGCGGTGCGCCTCAGCCACAGCCGCAAAGCCAGCCGCAGCCGCAGCCCAATCCCTACGGCGAAAATCCACTTGGCAAGGTGCTGCAGGACATGTTCGGCGGTGGCGCGCCTCAGCCGCAGCCGCAAGGGCGGGCGCAGCCGCAGCAGACACAAAGCCCCTACGGAGACAATCCGCTGGGGAAAAACTTCGAGGAGATGCTGCGGCAAGGTGGCGGTGGCTTAGGCGGCATCCCTGGCGGACAGCCGGCGCCGCAACAGCCTCAAGCGCCCCCACAGCAGCGTCAGGCACCGCAGCCACAGGCCGATCCGAGCGGCAGGCCGAAAAATCCGTTCGACGACCTGTTCGGCAAGATGTTCGAGACCGGCGCCCAGCAGCGTGACGACTACCAGAAGGGAGTCGAGACGATCTTCGACCAGTTCAAGCGGGATATGGACCGACGGTAGGCGACATCCGTGGGTAAGAGACTGGAGCAATGCGCCGCAATCCGCGCGGCGACTGGTCGATAGCCGATGTGAAGGCGGTTTGTGACGAAGCTGGTGTCCAATGCGTGCCGCCAAGGTCAGGCGGTTCACACTACAAGGTCTATCATTCGGCAATGACCGATATTTTGACTGTGCCTTTCAAACGGCCGATCAAACCCGTATATATCCGAAAGCTCGTGGCATTTATCGACGAGGCAAAGAGACATGATGGACAGACTTGAATATCCGGTCGTCATTGCGCCACTTTCTGCAGAGGATGGAGGCGGTTTTTCGGCTTTGGTGCCTGATCTGCCAGGTTGCGTGAGTGATGGCGACACTCCTGAAGAGGCCATCGCTAATGTCCAAGACGCCATAGCATCTTGGATAGAGGCCGCGCATGAGCTCGGCAGATCGATACCAAGGCCATCGCGAAAGCTGGCATTCGCCTGACAGCCAAAGGAAAAGCCCGGTCCTGGGAGGACCGGGCAGAGTGCAGGCGGGCCGGGGGGATCCGGCAGGGAGTGGGAGCCTGCATACTCGTCAGTCGCGTCGAACCCCGAAAAGGTTCGCGGCAACCTAAACAACAAGCATCAGATCAGGCCACCTTGCGAGCGATGTCCTCGATCGTTTCGATGCGATCGCTGGCGATTTCGCGCAGCATCGCCGTCGGGTCGCGGCCAAACGGCACGTCGATGGCGACGTGCAGGTCGCCGCGCGTCAGGCCGATATCGGCGAGTTCGGCGTCCGACATCTCGCCAAGACGGTAGAAGGCGCGGCGGTTTTTCCAGGCGCGGTAGACGTTGGAGACGGTGTTGGCCACGCGCGTCGCAACGGCCGGACGCGAGGTGATGCGCGAGGTCTCGGTGGCGAAATCGAACGTGGTCATGTCGGTCTCCTTCAGACTCGAACGGGCAAAACCAGGCGATCGGCGCTGGCGACAGCGACCGTTCCGGCTTCGATTCACATGCCTTCATGTGGACAATGCCAATTTGCCATCGGCCGATTGATTAATCCAACGAATGTTTCTAATCTTTACCATCAACACCAGTGATGGATCATGTCGATGAAATCGCCGCTCGATCTCGATCAGTTGCAGACCTTCATCTCGATCGCCGATACCGGCAGCTTCACCAGGGCGGCCGAAGAGGTGCACCGGACCCAGTCGGCGGTTTCGATGCAGATGCGTCGGCTGGAGGAGCGGCTCGGCAAGCCGCTGTTCGAAAAAGACGGGCGCACCAACAGATTGACCGAGGAAGGCGACAAGCTGCTTTCCTATGCGCGGCGGCTGCTCTATCTCAACCGTGAGACGCTGGCTGCCTTCGACGACCGGCGGCTCGAAGGCACGATCCGCATCGGCACGCCCGACGACTATGCCGACCGTTTCCTGCCCGAGATCATGGCGCGGTTCACGCGCTCCAATCCGCGCGTCGAACTGACCGTCATCTGCGAGCCGACGCCGGGGCTGGTCGAGCATATCAAGCGCGGCAATCTCGACCTCGCGCTGGTGACGCACAACGACGTACGCGGCCAGTCGGAGGTGGTGCGGCGCGAACCGCTGCTGTGGGTCACCTCGGCCAACCATGCGACGCATGAGCAGGAAACGCTGCCTATGGCCTTCGGCCGGCCGAACTGCATCTGGCGGCGCGCCGCCGTCGATGTGCTCGACCAGCAGAACCGCGACTATCGTATCCTGTTCACCAGTTTCTCGGCCACCGTCATCACCGCCGCGGTGCTTTCCGGGCTGGCGATCTCGGTGCTGCCGGAATGCGCGCTGCGGCCCGGCATGCGGGTGCTGGGCGAAGCCGACGGCTTCGGCGCCCTGCCCGATTGCCGCATCGGCATCATGCGCGGCCAGACGTCGCGGCCGGAGATCGTCGATGCGCTCGCCCGCCATATTTCGGAAAGCCTGGACAACATCTCCGTGCCGGTCGGTGAAGATCCCGGGACATTCGATTTCGCGGCACTCGCCTTCACCAAGCTGCGGCGAACCAAGCCGAACCAGATTCTGCCCGGCTGGTAGGCGGGGTCAGGTATGCGGGTTATGAACGGCTGGCCCGACGCAACCGCCTTGACGCGGGCGCCCAACCGTTCCCCAATCGACCGATGAGCGAAGCAGCATCCGAATCACGCACCAACGCCGCCGAATATACGGTGAGCGAGATTTCCGGCGCGCTGAAGCGCACGGTCGAGGACGTTTTCGGCAATGTGCGGGTGCGTGGCGAAATATCAGGCTACCGAGGACCGCATTCGTCCGGTCATGCTTATTTCGCGCTGAAGGACGACCGTGCCCGCCTCGACGCCGTGGTCTGGAAAGGCACGATGAGCCGGCTGAAATTCCGTCCCGAAGAGGGGATGGAGGTGATCGCCACCGGCAAGCTCACCACCTATCCCGGCAAGTCCAACTACCAGATCGTCATCGACAATCTGGAGCCTGCCGGCGCCGGCGCCCTGATGGCGCTGCTGGAGGAGCGCAAGCGGCGGCTACAGGCCGACGGGCTGTTCGATGCCGGCCGCAAGCGGTTGCTGCCCTTCATGCCGCTCGTCATCGGCGTCGTCACCTCGCCGACGGGGTCCGTCATCCGAGACATCATCCACCGCATCAAGGACCGCTTTCCGCTGCACATCCTGGTCTGGCCGGTGCGTGTTCAGGGCGAGACGTCAGGCGCGGAAGTCGCCGCCGCGGTCAACGGCTTCAACGCGCTGGCATGGGATGGCGCCGTCCAGCGTCCCGATCTGTTGATCGTGGCGCGTGGCGGCGGCAGCCTCGAAGACCTCTGGGGGTTCAACGACGAGGCGCTCGCCCGCGCGGTTGCCGCCTCCGGCATTCCGGTGATCTCGGCTGTCGGCCACGAGACCGACTGGACGCTGATCGACCTCGTCGCGGATGTGCGGGCCCCGACGCCGACGGGTGCGGCCGAAATCGCCGTGCCGGTGAAGGCCGATCTCGAAGCAACGCTTGCCAGTCTCGGTGCGCGGCTGAAAGCGGCGGTCCTGCGCAATTTCGAACGCAAGCGGCAGGCCGCCCGTGCCGCCGCCCGGGCTCTGCCCTCGCCCGATCAATTGCTGGCGCTGCCGCGGCGACGCCTCGATGAGGCGACATCCAGGCTTGGCCGGGGCCTGTTGGTCTCCACCGAACGCAAGCGTGCAAGGTTTTTTGCCGTAAAGCTGACACCGGCAATGCTGTCACAGCGCATTGCCGAGGCGCGGCGAACCAACGAGCGCAATCTTATGCGAGCACAAGGCGCGCTACGCGCGTTGGCAAGAGCCCGGCGTGCGGAGCTTAACCGAGCGGCGGATCAATTGCCAAAATGTGCCAGGGCATCGCTGCAGCGGCACAAGCAGCAACTGGCCATGCTGCAAGGCCGCATCACGATCGAGCCGACGGCACGGCGGCAACGCGTGCAGAGGGATTTGCTGACAGCTTTGACAAGACGCGGCACGCAAGCAGTGGTGCTCAGGCTGGAGCGCCTGCGCGGCCGCGTCGTCCAGGCCGACAGGTTGATGGCGTCGCTGTCGCACAAGGCCGTCCTGGCGCGCGGCTTTGCGCTGGTGAGGGATGCGGATGGCGCGGTGATCAAGCAGGCTGCCGAGGTGGCGTCGGGAATGGCGCTTTCGCTCGAGTTCGCCGACGGCATCGCCGATGCGGTGGCGATCACCGGCACGGCAAAACCGAAAGCCGTGGCCAAGCCGGCGGCCAAGGCCAAGGAGCCGGGCAATCAGGGATCCCTGTTCTGAGACCATGACCGACAATCCGCATCATCTGACAACACCCTCGGGCAAACCGCGCGCGCGAAATTTCGGCATCGGCTTCGATGGGCGGCCCGGACCGTTTAACGCGATCACCGATGTGCCCGGCGTGACGGTCGGCTATGCGACGCTGATTTCGGGCGATGGCGCGCTTGTCGTCGGCGAGGGACCGGTGCGCACCGGCGTGACCGCGATCCTGCCCAGGCCGCTCGCCGACCTCGCCACGCCGGTCTTCGCCGGCATTTTCAGCCAGAACGGAAACGGCGAACTGACCGGCTCGCACATCGTCGAGGAAACCGGCGCTTTCAACTTCCCGATCACCATTACCAACACCCATTCCTGCGGTGTCTCACGCGACGGCACGCTGCGCTGGATGCAAAGCGTGCTGCCGGCCGCACTCGACAGCGGCTGGGGGCTGCCGGTGGCGGCGGAGACCTATGACGGCTTCCTCAACGACATCAACGGCCATCATTTGACGTCAGCGCATGTTGCGCAGGCCCTCGACGGCGCCGCCGCCGGACCGATCGAGGAAGGCAGCGTCGGCGGCGGTACCGGCATGATCACCTTCGGCTTCAAGGCCGGCTCCGGCACGGCGTCGCGCATCGTCGAATGGCAAGGCCGTGCCTACACCGTCGGCGCCTTCGTACAGTCTAATTTTGGAAAACGGCGCAATATCACCATTCGCGGCCTGCGCGCCGGGCCGGAGCTTCTCGAACCGGCGGTCCGCGAAGGCACACCGCGTGCTGAAAAGGGCTCGATCATTGCCGTCGTCGCCACCGACGCACCGTTCCTGCCGCATCAGATGAAGCGGCTGGCCCGCCGGGTGCCGCTCGGCGTCGCCATGACCGGCGGCTTCGGCTATCACAGTTCAGGCGACATTTTTATCGCCTTCTCGACCGCCAATGCGAGCGCGGCGCTGGCGCCCTCCGGCCGCATCGCCAGCGCCGATTTTATTCCGGACACCGATATCGATCCGTTTTTCGATGCAGTGATCCAGACCGTGGAGGAAGCAATCCTCAACGCGCTGGTTGCCAATGACGATATGACCGGACGCGACGGGAATTTCGTGCCGGCGCTGCCGAAGACGTGGCTGAAGGAGAAGTTTGGCTGAAGACAAAAACGCGGGCCACAAGCCCGCGCTGGAACACGTCGCCGCTATGCGATCATTCCGCGGCTTTGATCATTCCGCGGCTTTTCCGGGGGCCTGCTGGCTTTCCTCGGCCTCGGCCGCTTCCTCAAGCCGGGATGCGATAAGTTCCTGGATATCGCCGACTTCTTCCTGGATGTCCTCCAGCGGGATGCCGACCTCGGCCGCCTCGGCGGCGCACTCCTTGGCCAGGGTTTCGGCCTGCTTGTCGATCCTTGCCTGGGAGGACTGGCAATGGACCTTTTCGCCGATCCATCCCCGCAAGAATTCGATGGCGTGTTCACTCATACTGCTGTTCCCTGGCGGCAAAGCCGGTTGGTAATCACAAACGTCGACATCCCGCAAAGGATGCATGTCCCCATTCCAGCCGAGTCGCGGTCGTCCGGCAAGCCAATGCCGTCCAAGGTCCACAGAGCCATAGGAAATCGAGGGGTCAAGAGCATTTTCTGATTCTGGAGGGGTCGGTACCGTTGGCTGGGTCACGCCCAGCGCTGCGCCACTGTTTCTATTTGCTTTTTTCCGGTTTCCGAGCCGATTTCCGTCACAATAGATGGCACAACACACTACACATTCACAGTTGCTTCGAGGTGCTGCCCTCGGGCGCGCAGGTCGAAGCCGCCGCTATATAGTGACATCCTCCTGCAATGTCGACTCCGCTCGCCATGCTGCTTCTTTCCGCCGCGCCGAAGGCTCCGCAACGGATCAAGAGCAAGTGACGATGGACGCGAACCGGGTGGAGCAAGCCTCGGCGGAATCGCTCAGACGTGCACAGCCACCACCGCCGCGCAGTCGCCGGCCTTGACCAGCCCGGGGAAATGCCGCGCCGCCAGCATGCCCGACATTTTTGCCCGGATTTCCTGGGGAGCGATGCCGGTGCGGCCGGTGGAATGAATGCGTGCCAGCACCGAGCCTTCTTCGACTGGCTCACCGAGATCGACCATGGTTTCGATCATGCCGTCATCTTCGGCGAAGGAGAAACAATCGCCCGACGGCATGTCGAGCCACTGGGTTCGAGTCTTCTCGACCGCACCATCTACAATGCCCGCATGGCGCAGTACGTTGAGAATGCCGCGCCGCGCGATCCGCACGGTCTGCGCGCGCGACGTGCCGCCGCCGCCCAGCTCGGTGCTGACGAAGACCTTGCCCATCTCCTCGGCTGCCGTGTCATACATGCCGACGGCGTCGATCTCGATCATGCGCATCGAGAACGGGGCGGCGAAGGCCGCGACCGCGTCGAAGGCTTTCTGTTCCAGCGCCTTGTCGGGCAAAGTATGCGCGGCGCAGAACGGCACGAAGTCCAGCGTCTTGCCGCCGGAATGGAAGTCGAACACGATGTCGGCGCGGGGGAGCAGCTCACGCTGGAAATAGTCGGCGATCTTCTCGGTCACCGTCCCGTCCGGCCGGCCGGGAAAGCTGCGGTTCATGTTGCCCTTGTCGATCGGCGAGGTGCGCGTGCCGGCGCGAAAGGCCGGATAGTTCATGGCCGGCACGATGATCACCGTGCCGCTGACTTGCTTGGGATCGAGGGTCCTGGCGAGATCGTAGAGGGCCAGCGGCCCCTCATACTCGTCGCCATGGTTGCCGCCGGTCAGCAGCGCTGCCGGCCCGTTGCCGTTGCGGATGACGCAGATCGGGATCATAACCGAGCCCCACGCGGAATCGTCGCGGCTGTAGGGCAAGCGCAGGAAACCGTGCTGAATGCCGTCGCGGTCGAAATCGACGGTCGGCGCGATCGGCGACGGGCGGGTGCTGGACATCGGGCTCAATCCTTCACCACCAGCTTGCGCGGCACATTGGCCAGGCACTCCACACCGGTTTCGGTGATCAGGATGGACTCGGTGATCTCCAGTCCCATCGTTTCCAGCCACAGGCCGGTCATGAAATGGAAGGTCATGCCGGGCTTGAGCTCGGTGCGGTCGCCGGGACGCAGGCTCATCGTGCGCTCGCCCCAGTCCGGCGGATAGGACAGGCCGATCGAGTAGCCGGTGCGGTTGTCCTTGACGATACCGTATCGCTTGAGGACACCGAAGAAGGCGTTGGCGATGTCCTCGCAGGCGTTGCCGGGTTTCGCGGCAGCCAGCCCGGCTTCCATACCTTCCAGCGTCGCCTTCTCGGCATCGAGGAATTCCTGCGTCGGCTTGCCTAGGAAGACGGTGCGCGACAGCGGGCAGTGATAGCGGTTGTAGCAGCCGGCGATCTCGAAGAAAGTGCCCTCGCCCCGCTTCATCGGTCTGTCGTCCCAGGTCAGATGCGGCGCCGAGGCATCGGCACCCGACGGCAGCAGCGGCACGATCGCCGGATAGTCGCCGCCAATTCCGTCGACGCCGCGCGTGCCGGCATCATAGATTTCGGCGACGAGATCGCATTTGCGCATGCCGACCTCGATCTTGTCGAAGATGCGCTGATGCATGGCCTCGACGATGCGGGCCGCCTTGCGCATATAATCGATCTCGGTCGGGCTCTTCACCGCACGCTGCCAGTTGACCAGCGCGGTGGCATCGACAAAGCGGGCATTGGGCAAATGCTTCTGCAGCGACGCAAAGGCGGCCGCCGAGAACCAGTAATTGTCCATTTCGACGCCGACTGTCAGCTTGCCCCAGCCGCGCTCCGCAAGCACGCTGGCCAAAAAATCCATCGGGTGGCGCTCGGTCGACTGCACATAGTGATCGGCATAGCCGACGATATTGTCGTGCGCGAGATAGGCGGTGCGCTTGGCGCCGTTGGCGTCCTGGCCGCGGCCGTACCAGACCGGCTCGCCCGAAGGCGGCACGATAACCGCCTGATGCACATAGAACGACCAGCCGTCATAGCCGGTCAACCAGGCCATGTTGGAAGGATCGCTGACAACAAGAAGATCGACGCCCTTGGCCTCCATGGCCTTGCGTGTCTTGGCGAGGCGATCCGCATATTCGCCGCGCGAGAATCTCAGGTTCGGTTGCATTGTTCTTGGTCCTCGTTTGTTGGGCCTTGCGGCCGGTATCAGCTTTGAATCCAACTCGTCGTTCTTGTTTGAGCGTGATCTCTGGACAAACGGAAAACCGTTTGTCCGAGAAAACCGGTTCCCACTTTTCCGGATCATGCTCCTGCGGCCAGCATCAGCTTTCGAAGATGGCCCCGGAACCGGCCACCCGCGCACGGTCTCGAGCGAGCGTGGCGATCGCCGTGTCCTGGACGCCAGTGCCGGTGAGATCGGCGATGGTGATGTCGCTGGCCGAGCGCCGTCCGTGTTTCGCGCCGGCGATGATCTGGCCGAGTTCGGTCACCTCTTCCTCGGCGGCCATCACGCCCGCCGCGATTGCATGATGCAGCTCACCCAGCCGCTTTGTCTGGCGGCCACTGTCAGCGGCATAGAGATCGGCCATGCGCAGGATTGCCGGCGCGATCTCGTTCTTGTGCTCGGCGTCCGATCCCATCGCGGTGATGTGCTGCCCTGCGGAAACGAAGCCGGCCTTGATCAGCGGCTCGGTCGAAGGCGTCGTGGTGACGATGATGTCGGCGCCGGCGACCGCGTTTGCCGCGTCCGGCTCGGCGCGCACGAGAATGCCGAGCTTTTCGCGCAAGGCTCCGGCTGTCGCCTCGGCCTTTGCCGCATCGCGCGCCCAGATGCGCGCCTCGGTGATCGGCCGCACCAGCATGAGTGCTTCCAGTTGCAGCCCGGCCTGTACGCCCGCGCCGAAGATCGCGGCAACGGACGAGTCCTGCCGCGACAGATGTTTGGCGGCGACGGCGCCGGCAGCAGCGGTTCGGATATCCGTGAGATAGCCGTTGTCGAGCAGCAGCGCTTCGACCAGGCCGGTTTTGGACGACAGCAGCACCATCATGCCGTTGACGCTGGGCAGGCCGAGCTTCGGATTGTCGAAGAAGCCGGGGCTGATCTTGATGGCGAAACCGTCAATGCCGGGCACATAGGCGGTCTTCACGTCGACCTCGCCGCGATGCTCGGGAATGTCTAGCCGCAGGATCGGCGGCATCGCCACCGGCAGAGTGTCAAGCGCACGGAAGGCGTTTTCGACGCAGGCGACGACATCGAGATCGAGTGTCACGATCGCCCGCAACTCTTTCTCGGTAAGGATGGTCATCCGGCTCATGCGGCGCGCTCCTTGAGCGATGGCGCTACGCCGCAAACGATTGTGCGGTGCGCGTCCATATCGATGTTGCGACCGGACAGCAGAACAACCACCGGCCCGTCCGACCTGACCTTGCCGGCCAGCAGTGCGGCGATGCCGACAGCGCCCGCGCCCTCGACGATTTCGCGCTCCTGCGCATAGGCGTGACGGATTCCGGCGGCGATCTCGTCTTCGCTGAGCAGGACGACATCGTCGAGCAGGTCGCGGCACATAGCGAAGGTCAGCCGGTTGTCGAGGCCGATGCCACCACCGAGCGAATCCGCCAGCGTCGGCAATTCTTCCACCAGCACCGGCTGGCCGGCATCGAGGCTGGCCTTCATCGCCGCGCCACGCGCCATCGAGACACCGATGACTTTTGTCCGGGGGTCGACGCCTTTGATGGCCGCGGCAACGCCTGAGGCGAGCCCACCGCCGGAGAGCTGGACCAGAACGAGGGCGGCATCCGGAACCTGCTCGATCATCTCAAGCCCGAGCGTGCCTTGCCCGGCGATAATGTCGGGATGGTCGAAGGGCGGCAGCATCACCAGCCCCTCTTGCGCCACCAGCCGATCGACCTCCTGCTGGGCATCGTCCTGGCTGTCGCCGATAATGCGGACCTCCGCGCCAAGCCGGCGGATCTCGTCGAGCTTGTTGCCGGGCACCAGGCGCGACATGCAGATTACGGCGCGCATGCCTTCAAGCTTCGCCGCATGCGCCAGCGCGCGGCCATGATTGCCGGTCGAGGCCGCGACCACGCCCCGCGCCTTCTGTTCGGCGTTCAACGAGGCGACGGCGTTCGAGGCGCCACGTAGCTTGAAGCTGCCGGTGGTCTGCCGGTGTTCGAGCTTGAGGTGAACGGGGACGCCCAGTTGTTCGGAAAGGCTCGGGGACAGCACGGTCGGCGTGCGCTCGACTTTGCCGGCGATACGGTCACAGGCGATACGGATGTCCGCT
>NZ_RZTC01000114.1:0-6796 GCF_004023165.1 Mesorhizobium sp. M7A.F.Ca.MR.176.00.0.0
CCGTCGATCGGGGGAGAGGTGGCTCGGCGAAGCCGAGACGGAGTGGGGGTCGACCAGCGCCGCAAAAGACAATGCATGCGCCAGCCATGGACCCCATAGGCAACGTCTCGTCACTTGCAGCACTAAGGAAAGATCGCTTTCAGTCGCCTCTCGACCTTGTCACGCACTCGGCCCTCCAAAGCCTTCACCAACACCAACCGCTCATGGTCGCCGGCGCGCAGGCGCATGAAGGGATGCAGCCGGTAAGACGCGATCGTCCCGCGCATACCGGCATCGGCACTGACATCGACAGTGAGGATAGACCCGATGCGGCCCGGCCATGGCTGGCGGGCAAAGGCGGTACCGAGGAAATCGCCGAGCCCATAGGCGACGGTCGTCCCGTCGATCTTTTCCACCGGTTGAACGACATGGGCGTGATGGCCGGCGATCAGTCCGACGCCTTGCCCGGCCAGCCGCCTGGCCAGCGCTCGCGTCCCGTCGCGCGGAAAATGTCGGAACTCCCAGTCCCAATGCGGCACGGCGCAGAGAAGGTCGAAACCATCGCGCGGCCAGCCGGCCGGATCGCTGTCCATCGACACCCGCCCGGCAAACAGTTTTTCATCGGCGTTGCGCCACAGCGTGAATGCGGCGAAGCCGATATCAAGCGATCCAACCTGGAGCGGCACCACAGGACCGTCGGCGGCCAGGCCGATCGTGCGGATGCCGAGCCGCTGCAACGCCGCGACCGTCTCGTCGAAACCGGCGACGCCCTGATCCAGCACATGGTTGTTGGCCAGCGACAGCACGAGCCTTTCCCGCGCAATACCAGCCGCCGCCAGTGCCTCGGCCATAAACGACTCGCTCATGGCATGATGCGTGCCAAGCCTTGTCCCCAGCGCCGCGCTTGGTCTGTCCACCACAGGGCTTTCGCAATTGCCGATCACCAGATCGGCAGCGACGAGCAACGCCTTGATCGCCGGGTCGCAATTCGGCGCGCTGCGGTTGGCCACTGCCGAGATGTCGCCGACAAAGGCAAGCCGCACAGCCTGCTTCGGCGGCGGATCCATCAGCGTCCCGGCCATCGGCGCAAAGTCTCGTGCGTCGCCGACGAGCGACGGCTTCACGAAACGCGGCAGCCAGGACAGCTTGTAGGAAAGCGGATAGTTCGACACGCGATGCCCAATTGTTTGCCCTGTGTAAACCGTCCTCGCGGCGGGTTGAAGCGCAGCGTTGCAAATGGTGTATATTTGCGCGGCGCGACAAATATTGGGGGGAAAAGATGACACGACTGGCAGGCCTGCTGACATCCGCTTTCATTTTGCTCCTGCCGCTGTCTTCCGCGTCGGCGGCAATGCCCGAAGCGGCCACCCGACTGTTCGAGGCGAAGAGCGTGGCCGCGCGCGACGCTGCCCTGTCTATGCTGGAGACCGCCGCGCCAAAAGACCCGGCGTCCGCCTATGCGGCCGGGGCGGGCGAGTTCTTCACCGCACTGGAGATCCTGGCTACCGGCCTGCACCGTCATGGTTTCGAAAGCCCGCAATCCTTCATGCTGCCGCTGATGCGGTTGCCGGTGCCCGATAATCCCAATCCAGAGCCGCTGACTTACGAGCAGTTCCGCGCCATCCTGGTCGGCTTCCGCGACCGGCTGGAGAAATCCGCGGCAACGTTTGCGTCGGTGCCGCCCGATGCCGATATCGGCATGGTGATCGATCTCACCCGTGCGGGCATCGACCTCAACGAGGACGGCACCATCGCGCCGGACGAGAGCATGGCGGCGATCATTGCCGGGTTGTCACGCGGCGGCATTACATCGGACGACGCCGTTCCCACGCTCACCTTCCGTTTCGACCGCGCCGACGGATACTGGCTGCAGGGCTATGCCGAGTTCCTGATGGCGCAGGCCGATTTCTGGCTTGCGCATGATTTCAGGAGCACCTTCGACGGCTCGTTCCACATGCTGTTCCCGCGCGCCAAGCTGCCGTTGCAGGATATTCTGGTGCCGCCGGCCGGCGACATGGGCTCGAGCATCTTCTCCTCGGAATGGCGCATCGCCGATTTCATCTCGATGGTGCATCTCATCAACTGGCCGGTGATCGAGCCGGAGCGCCGTCAAGCAGCGCGCCGCCATTTGCTGGAAATGATCCGGCTGTCGCGCGAGGACTGGAAGGCGATCCGCGCCGAGACCGACAATGACCGCGAATGGCTGCCTGGCCCGCAGCAGAAGGGCGAGAACCCGCTCACCGGCCTCGAAGTCGGCGAGGAGCAGGTTCAGGCCTGGCTCGCCGCCCTGACCATGGCCGAGGATCTCCTGGAAGGCCGCAAGCTGCTGCCGCATTTCCGCGTCACCGCCGGCACAGGCCTAGGCATCAACATGAAGCGCTTCTTCGATGACCCGAAAAACTTCGATCTGGTGCTGTCGATCACCGGCCCGGCCATCGCGCCCTACCTCGAAAGCGGCGAACTCGTGACCAGCGACGATTTCGACCAGATCCAGCGCCAGTTCGGCGGCGGCGGGTTTTTGACGTTTGCGCTCTGGTTCAACTGAGGACGGGCTGCTTCAGGCCCTTCCGCAGGGGAAATCTTGGCAAGACCGGCAACATTTTTACTGGAAGCAGGCGCCTTTCCCAGGCGATGTCTGCTGGCAGTCACCTCACTGCAGATGCCGCGCCAAGGCGCTTCGCAAAAATTAGCAGCGGCTGTTTTGCTTGACTCGGCCGCCAAAAACAGGCAGCAAAACCAGGTCGGAAGGGCGACAACACCACTTTCCTGGCCGTGGACGAAGCCAAATTTGGCCCAAATCCACATCTCGTCGTTGGTTTTGAGAGGAATTGATTAACCAACTTTGTCCATATTTTGAAGCAATCGGCAACCAACTACAGACGCGGCAAACGCGTCGGGGACCACCTGGGATCACTCACAGAATGGTCGTCGCGGCTCTCAAGGCCACGTACGGGGAAACCGGTTGAAGCGAGATTGGTTGCATGGCGTTGTTGAGTACACACAAAAAAAACCGGGGACAGCGTGAGGGCGGCGAGTTCGTCGATGCTCCGCGTTCCTCTTCCTTCAACGCTGGCCGGGTGGCTCGCTGGGTCGCGCTGCCTTGCGTCAGCACCGCCATCGGCCTTTGGTTGATCGGCACCATGGCCGGCCTCAGTTCCGTCGGCGCCTCGCTGTCGGCGACTTCGGTTGGCCTGCCCCAGACGCTGTCCATGCCGGGATCGCTCGCACTTACCGATCCGCTGAAACAGCACTTCTTGAAAGCACCCTTCGTGCTGGCCAATGCCAATGGCGGCACTCAGGCCCTGCATGATCATTCGGTGCAGTGCGGTGCCAGCTGTTTCAAGCTGGCCAGGGTAAGCTCGCAGGCGGAAAAATCCGAACGCCTTGTGGCGCAGGCAAAGTCGATGCCTGCCCCTGCAAAGTCGAAGGCGCAGGAGCGCTTCGAACGCATGGAAGCGTCGCTTTCGCCGATGAAGCTGGCCGCTGCCTTTGCCGACGCCGGAAAACCTGCCGCCACTGCCAACACGCGCCCGGTGATCTCCACCGTCGCACCGCAAATTGCCGAGGCGTCGCTAGTGCCGTCCGTCCAGGTGACGGCCAGCCTGTCCGATAACATGCCAGTTCCGGCAGCCGAACGTTTCGCCCGGCTGGATACCGGTTCGGTGGTCGTGCAGACCGCACCGCAGCCGATGGGCTTTGCCCAATCCGATACGCCAGACAATTCGCAGTTGGCGCTTGCCCTGGTGCAGTCGCTGCCGGCCGACGACGAGGCGTTCGCCTCACCGCTGCCGATCGAGGAATCGTCGGCCGATGTCGCGGTTTCACCGGTCGAAATCCAGCAGGATCAGCCCGGCGATGCCGCCTCGCTGCCGGACGCGCTGACCGACGACGTGCCGTTGCCGACCCGCCGCCCGCAATTCGACGCGCCGCAGCCCAAAATCGTGCAGCAGGAGCCTAAGTCCGTCCAGCAGCCCAAATCTGTTCAGCAGCCCAAGCCCGTCCAGCAGCCGAAGCAGGCACGCGAGACGGTCCAGCAGGCTCAGCCGGCAAAACCGACGCGGCAAGGCCGGCCGGCCGACGGCGGTGACGTTTTGGCCTATGCCAAGCCCGACACGCCTTCGGGCGGCCTTGGCAAGGCGTTCAGGAACCTGTTCAACTCGCCGGGATCCAGAAGCGGAGCCGGAAATGGCGTCGCCGTCTACGATATCAGCGCCGGCACCGTCTACATGCCTGACGGCTCGAAGCTCGAGGCGCATTCTGGCATCGGCGCCATGACGGACCAGCCGCGCTATGCCAACCAGAAGAACCGCGGGCCGACACCGCCCAACACCTATAATCTGTCGCTGCGCGAGTCGCGCTTTCATGGTGTGGAGGCCTTGCGCCTGACGCCGGTCGATGGCCGCAACAAGTACAATCGCGACGGGTTTCTGGCCCATACGTATCTGCTTCGGGGCCGCTACGCCCAGTCGAGCGGCTGCGTCGCCTTCAAGGATTATGCGCGTTTCCTCGCCGCCTTCAAGAAGGGCAAGATCAAACGCCTCGTCGTGGTGCCGCGCCTGAACGGGTCGGCTACGCAGGTCGCATCAGCCGCCAGGGGCGTGTAGCGACAAGAGGCTTTCGGGCGTACCTTCCCGCCTGCTCCTGACAGCCTGCTGTCAGGAGCAGCGCTGTCCGGCACGCCTCTCCCCACCGCGCTCTTTCCATTTTGGCCAGGAAATCCCATATTCGGGACATGGCCAAATCTCCCGACAAAAAAACGCCGCCGACGGCGAATGACGACCGCGCCGCGCCGAAGCGGCGCAGTCCGCTGACCGATTTCCTCGACGCTTCGGAGCCGCTGCACAGAGGCGGCTTTGCCGAGATGCCGCAGCCGGAGCTCTCTGGCACGCCGCTGACCGGTTCGATCGCGGACTGGGCCGAGCAGATCGAGGAGGAAGCCGAAAAGGAAGGACGTCTTGCCGGCAAGGGCGACGGCGGCAAATCGCCGAAGCCGTCGAAGAAGATACCCGAGCGCTCAAGCTCGCCCGGACGCAGTTCGCGCGGCACCTCGATGGGTGGCGCGGCGTCAGCCAGGGAGCGCACGGCAGCCGGCCTCAATCCGGTCGCCGGCCTCGACATTTCGCTGGAAGACGCCGAGACGATGGCTTCGGGAAGCGTCACTGCGACCGTCGCCGCACTGTCGGCGCTGATCGAATCCGGCAATCCGCTGCACAAGGACGGCGTGCTGTGGACGCCGCACCGCCCTGCCCGCCCGGAAAAGTCCGAAGGCGGCATCGCCATCAAGATGGTGTCGGATTTCGAGCCGGCCGGCGACCAGCCGACCGCCATCAAGGATCTGGTCGAAGGCGTCGACAACAACGACCGCACCCAGGTGCTGCTCGGCGTCACCGGCTCCGGAAAAACCTTCACCATGGCCAAGGTGATCGAGGAGACGCAGCGCCCTGCCTTGATCCTGGCGCCGAACAAGACGCTGGCGGCGCAGCTCTATTCCGAGTTCAAGAAATTCTTCCCGGAAAACGCCGTCGAGTATTTCGTCTCCTACTACGACTATTACCAGCCGGAAGCCTACGTCCCGCGCACCGATACCTTCATCGAGAAGGAATCCTCGATCAACGAGCAGATCGACCGCATGCGCCACTCGGCGACGCGTTCGCTACTCGAGCGCGACGACGTCATCATCGTCGCCTCGGTGTCCTGCATCTATGGTATCGGCTCGGTCGAGACCTACACGGCGATGACCTTCCAGATGCAGATCGGCGATCGGCTCGACCAGCGCGCGCTGCTCGCCGATCTCGTCGCCCAGCAGTACAAACGGCAGGACATCAATTTCGTTCGCGGCTCGTTCCGCGTGCGCGGCGACACGATCGAGATCTTCCCGGCCCACCTGGAAGACCGCGCCTGGCGCATCTCGATGTTCGGCGACGAGATCGAGCAGATCACCGAGTTCGACCCGCTGACCGGACAGAAGACCGGCGAGCTGAAAAGCGTCAAGATCTACGCCAATTCGCACTATGTGACGCCGCGCCCGACGCTGAACCAGGCGATCAAGTCGATCAAGGAAGAGCTCAAGCACCGGCTGGTCGAACTCGAGCGCGCAGGCCGTCTGCTCGAGGCGCAGCGGCTGGAACAGCGCTGTCGCTTCGACCTCGAGATGCTGGAAGCCACCGGTTCCTGCGCCGGCATCGAGAACTATTCGCGCTATCTCACCGGCCGCCAGCCGGGTGATCCGCCGCCGACGCTGTTCGAGTACATTCCCGACAACGCGCTGGTCTTCATCGACGAAAGCCATGTCACCGTGCCGCAGATCGGCGGCATGTATCGCGGCGACTTTCGCCGCAAGGCAACACTGGCCGAATACGGCTTCCGTCTGCCGTCCTGCATGGACAACCGGCCGCTGCGCTTTGAGGAATGGGATGCCATGCGTCCGCTTTCGGTCGCCGTCTCGGCGACCCCTGGCGGCTGGGAAATGGAGCAGGCCGGCGGCGTCTTCGCCGAACAGGTCATCCGCCCGACCGGCCTGATCGATCCTCCGGTCGAGGTTCGCCCGGCCAAGACCCAGGTCGACGATGTCGTCGGCGAAATCCGCGACACCACCAAGGCCGGCTACCGCACGCTGGTGACGGTGCTGACCAAGCGCATGGCCGAGGATTTGACCGAATATCTGCATGAGCAAGGCATCCGTGTCCGCTACATGCACTCCGACATCGACACGCTGGAGCGCATCGAGATCCTGCGCGATTTGCGCCTCGGCGCCTTCGACGTGCTGGTCGGCATCAACCTGCTGCGCGAGGGCCTCGACATTCCCGAATGCGGCTTC
>NZ_RZTC01000114.1:6805-9789 GCF_004023165.1 Mesorhizobium sp. M7A.F.Ca.MR.176.00.0.0
ATGCGGCTTCGTCGCCATTCTCGACGCCGACAAGGAAGGGTTTTTGCGCTCGGAAACCTCGCTGATCCAGACCATCGGCCGCGCCGCCAGAAACGTCGACGGCAAGGTCATCCTCTATGCCGACCAGGTGACCGGCTCGATGGAGCGGGCGATGGCCGAAACCAACCGCCGCCGCGAAAAGCAGGTGGAGTGGAACGAGGCCAACGGCATCACCCCGGAATCGGTCAAATCGCGCATCTCCGATATTCTGGATTCGGTCTACGAGAAGGACCACGTCCGCGCCGACATCTCGCAGTTCACCGACAGTGCCGGCGCCATGATGGGCAACAACCTCAAGGCCCATCTCGACGCGATGGAAAAGCAGATGCGCGATGCCGCAGCCAATCTCGACTTCGAAAAGGCGGCCCGCATCCGCGACGAGATCAAGCGCCTGCGTGAGATGGAACTGTCCATTTCCGAAGACCCGCTGGCCAAATACGCCGACATGGAAAGCCCGGCCTCCGGCCGCGAAAAGGGCAAGCACAACAAGGGCGTGGCCAAACATCGGACAGCAGAAGAACAGGAGCGTTTCCGCAAGCTCGACGCGGCGCGTGCCGCAGAAGAGGCGGCCAAGGCTGCCCGGCCCAACCTCTTCCGCAAGCCTGATCTCGACGAGATGGGCGCCGACGGCGCCGTACCAGTGAAAAAACCGCTGTTTTCGAAACCCTCGATCGACGACATGGGTCCGGGCACCGACATGCCGACGCCGGCCGGCGCGGTGTCACGCTCGCTGTTCAAGAAACAGTCGGCCGAAGAGGCGCATGGCTCCGATTTCGGCATTCCCGGCGACGTCACCAAGCCACTGTTCAAGAAGAACTCGCTCGATGAGATGACCGTGCGGCGCACGGAAAAGCCGGTCGAGGGAAAAGTGCCTGCCAAGCCCCAGCCAATCTCCCCCCAAGTGGGGGAGATGCCCGGCAGGGCAGAGGGGCGCGCGAAGGAACGCGACGATTCCGCCAAACCGGTTGTTCGTCAGCGCGCCGGCATCGGTTCTTACGAAGACCTAGGCGACGCCCGCCGTGAAAAACGCCGGCCGGGCAAGACGGGACGGCCGGGGAAGTAGGAGCTGCAGCTTCGAGTCTGCGATTGGTTGCGGATTTCAGATGCCGCCGCTTAGAATAGGTGATGGTCGTCGTTCGCAGACTTGATGAAGAAGAGTTCAGGGCTTGCTTTGCCGAGCTGATGACGAATATCACCGCGACGGCGAATGCTGTCGTAGACATATGGCCCTATGTCGACGCGTTAAATCTGGACGAAGTCGGCGTGCCCTATTTGAACGACGTCCATTATGTTTACCGAGATGCCCAAAATCGGTTCGATCAAGTTTTGATTGGCACCGGCAGGTTCAACGCCCTTCTCGTGATCGTCATCGATCTCGGCACAAGCGCGGTGTTCGGGCATTTCCTACTCGATCTCAACAAAGAATATGGACTAAGCGGCGGTTACTTGAGACCTGTCTGATCCGGCCCATTGACCTGTGAAGCTCAATTAATCCGCTGGGCCCAATCAGCTTGGTAGCACAATGGTCAGGGCAGGCGGAATATGCTCCCGCGACGGAATATCCAGCCAACCAAGGTTTGATCGATGCGACAGCGAGGCAAACTCCATATCCTCCCCCTAATCTTAGGCAGCAAGGACACGCCTTTGCGGGCCGGAGCTGATCTCGGTCGGGTCCAGAAACATCTTGGCTTTCCTAAATGGCTATATGTCTATCAGGATCAGCCGTGCGGCTTTCTTCTAGGTTATGGCGATCTGGAAATCGACATTTTGACCAGGCGCAATCGAGCACGCGTCCATCGCATCAGCATCAAACTTTGGCACATGCCTGATGTCCCCAAGCCTTTGCCTTTGAAATGGAGCGGCAACAGCCAAATCGATCTCGATGGCTTTGGCCCGGCAATGACGATTTCGGCCGCCAGGACGCTCCTCGCAGGTCTAGGACCGCAAGCCGAGGAATATAAGGTGGAAAGCGTATCTGAAACTGTCCGCCGGCTCGTGCTCCCCCACGCCGAGCTTAATTTCTTCAAGGGACCGGAAGAACCGATCCTGATGGAGTTTCACTTCCTGACACCGCAGGAAATCCAGCGAACTAAGGGTGACTGGGTAATCCGCCCGCGAGATTAAGGCCTGCCCGCAGAGCATCTACTTGCCATCCGCCCCGCCCTTGGTGTAATCGCTGCGCACACTCAACGTCTTGTCTTGAAAGGAGGGCTCACGTGTTTACGTTTCATCGTCACCATCGTCAGCGTGGCCCGATTTCTGCCCTGCGAGCTTGCTTGCAGGGCTGACCAGGGACGGGTTTTTCCCGCTTCGATTTTTTGGTCTGCCCTTCGTGGTGTTGCAACGCCGAGCCTGATGGCCAGCCTGCGCACCGTCAAAGTGCATTGAGCCGGACTTTCCTCCGGCAAGACCAGAGAAATCAAAATGGCCCTGATCAGCCTCAAATCCCTCGGCGTCACCATGAGTGCGCCGCTGTTTGCCAATCTCGACCTCACCATCGGCTCCGGCGACCGGCTCGGCATTGTCGCCGCCAATGGCCGCGGCAAGTCGACCTTGCTGAAATGCCTGACCGGCGAGATGGAGCCGACCTCCGGCGACATCACCCGCACGCGCGGCCTACGCGTCGGTCATGTCGAGCAATCCATTGCCCCGGCCCTTCTCCCCCGCAGCTTCCATCAGGTGGTGGCCGACGCCTTGCCGCCCGAGCAGGCTGAAAGCGAGCTGTGGCGCGTCGACGTGGTTCTCGATTCACTCGATGTGCCGGAGCCGATGCGCGAGCGGCCAATGCAGGCGCTGAGCGGCGGTTGGCAGAGACTGGCGCTGATCGCCCGCGTCTGGGTGACAGATCCGGACGTGCTGCTGCTCGACGAGCCGACCAACCATCTCGACCTTGCTCGCATCGGCCAGTTGGAAACCTGGCTCAACGCATTGCCGCGTGAGGTGCC
>NZ_RZTC01000114.1:9799-19232 GCF_004023165.1 Mesorhizobium sp. M7A.F.Ca.MR.176.00.0.0
GGCGGGCGCTCGACGAGGTCGACGCCTCGACCGAGCGCAAGTTCCAGCGCGACATGAAGGTGGCGCAGCAATTGCGCCGGCAGGCGGCCAAGCTCAACAATATCGGCATCAATTCAGGCAGCGACCTGCTGACGGTCAAGACCAGGCAACTCAGCCAGCGGGCCGAAAAACTGGAGGAAGCGGCGAACCCGGCGCATCGCGAGAAGTCGGCGGGTCCCATAAAACTGGCCAATCGCGGCACCCACGCCAAAGTGCTGATCACGCTCGATGACGCGGCTGTCGAAACACCCGATGGCACGCTGCTGTTTCGGACCGGCAAGCGCCACATCTGCCAGGGCGACCGCATCGTGCTGCTAGGCCGCAACGGCGTCGGCAAGTCGCGCTTCGTCACCCTGATCCGCAATGCCATTGTCGAACCGGACACGGTGCGGAATGTGAAGGTGACGCCGTCGACGGTGCTCGGCTACAGCGATCAGGCGCTATCCGGCATCAGCGGCGACGACACGCCGCTGGCGCTGGTCTCACGCCGCTACGATGTCGGCCAACAGCGCGCACGGTCGTTGCTGGCCGGCGCCGGCGTGGTCATCGAGATGCAGGAGAAAAAGATCGGCGTGCTGTCCGGCGGCCAGAAGGCACGGCTGATGATGCTGGCGCTGAGGCTCGCCAATCCCAACCTCTATCTGCTGGACGAGCCGACCAACCACCTCGACATCGACGGCCAGGAAGCGCTGGAAGCGGAACTGCTGGCGCATCAGGCCAGCTGCGTGCTCGCCTCGCACGACCGCTCCTTCATCCGCGCCATCGGCAACCGCTTCTGGCTGATCGACAAACGAAAGCTGACCGAAGTCGAGGCCCCCGAGGAGTTCTTCCGCTCAGTGGCCGAAACGGCAGGATGAGGCCAACGGAGGTCGACTGGCATGTAAATTATTTGCTTACAGACCTTGTTTTCTGTAAGCAATCTGTTTACATATATCGATGATCAAGTCCTTCAAGAACAAGGCGCTGTCGGACCTCTTTCAAACTGGAAAGACCGGCAAGATCGACGCCAAGATGCACAAGCGCATTCTTGTCCGGCATGACCGCCTGGAAGCTTCGGAGAAGCCGGAGGAAATGAACCTTCCCGGCTTCGATTTCCACCCGCTGAAAGGCTTCGATCCAATCCGCTACACGGTCCACGTCAACGGTCCGTGGTGCATCACATTCGAGTTCGACGGCAAGGACGCTGCCCGCGTCGATTTCGAGCAATATCATTGAGGCGGCCAGACTGGAGAAGTTCGACTTATGACCGTGCACGAGCCGACGCGTCCTATTGAGCGTTGTCCCTCCCACCCGGGAGCGCTGCTTGAGGACATTATCCCGGCAACTGGAAAGACCAAGGTGGAAATTGCAAATCTGCTCGGGATCTCCCGGCAGCAGCTCTATGACATCATCCGCGAAAAGAAGCCGGTTTCGCCGGCTGTGGCCGCTCGCCTCGGGAAGCTGTTCGGCGACGGCGCCGCGATCTGGCTTCGAATGCAAGCGGCTTTCGATGCTTGGCACGCAGAGCGTGAAGTTGATGTTTCAGCGATCCCTACGCTCAGGGTTGCGTAGGTCCGCACGGCAGCATTCGGACAGACCATCAGACGCCGCGATAAAAAATCTCGACGGTCTGTCGGATAGCCTCAGCCCATCGCGTCCTTGGGATGCCGACACGATGATGCCGGCGCCAACCCAGGGAGAATTATCATGTCGGTTCTTTCATCCATCGGTCGCGTCGCAACCCGGTATGCGGCAGCGCGCGCTCGTCACCGCAGCGAGCGCATCCTGCTTTCGCTGCCGGCCTCGCTGCGCAAGGATATCGGCTTTCCGGACGTCTTCGACGCGCAGAACGGCCGCCGCCCCTGACCTCGCGAGGCGCCAGTCAGTCATGCGTATCACCTGAAAGCGGTGTCGCCTGCATCGATACGCGTTTTTCGAAAGCCTCGAACCAGTGCGTCAGCCGCGCCCGCGAGCGAAAAGGCGGCAGGTGGCGGAACGCCATCCAGGACAGCGTGGTGGCCAAGGCGATGTGGCCGACATGGAGCGGTGCCTCGTCGTCCAGCGCGCTTTCGATCCAGTCGTAGCTCGCCTCGATCTTTTCCCGGTATCCGTCGGCGAGAGCACCATAGCGCAGCTTTTCGGGTCTCCTTTCTGTCTCCCAGCGCAAAGCGATGCCTGTCTGCGCGAGGCCCTGGGCGACCGACTGAAGCCGCAACGCCTGCCAGCGCGCCTCGCCGTCCTGCGGCAGCAGCTTGCGGCCGTCATGCAGTGTGTCGAGATAGGCGCAAATGACATCGGAATCGAAGATCGGCGACGCATTTGGCCGCAACAGCACCGGCACCTTGCCAAGCGGATTTTCGGCGTAGACATCGGCGTTGCGCAAGGTGGGACTGGTCTCATGATGGATGACCTCCAGCCGATCGGCAATGCCAACCTCATGGGCGAAGACAAGCGCCTTGCGCGCGAAGGGTGAGTGGGTTTGATAGTAGAGGATCATTGTCGTCCCGGGGTTGAAGAGGCGTTCGCGTGATCCATCTGTTCTAGCCTGCGAGCCGAGAGAATTGCGCTCTGATTGGGCGCCGCCGACGCAAGTTCGTTTCACGCCTCTCGCTCGAGCCCGCGGCTGTCCGGGATAATCAAGGGCCGACCGCCAAAAAAATTTCGCCGCCATGTAGGATCGCCGCCGTCCGATCCGTCCTATGGCTCGCAAGGCCAAACGCAAAGAGGAACAACAAATGACTGATCAGACCCCCGTTCAGCCCGCGGCCAAAGTGCTCGGCGGATTGACCCCCTATCTGCAGCTGGATGGCGCCTTCAAGGCTGCCGAATTCTACAAGAAGGCCTTCGGCGCGGAGCAGGTCTTTGCCTACCCGGCGGACGAAAAAGGCCGCACCATGCACATTCACCTCCACATCAATGGCTCGACCCTCATGCTCTCCGATTTCTATCCGGAAAACGGAATGCCCGCCGTCAAGCCGCAGGGTTACACCATGCAGCTTCACCTCGGCAGCGACGACATCGAAGCCTGGTGGAAGCGCGCCGTCGATGCCGGCTGCGAAGTCGCCGTGCCGCTCCAGGTCATGTTCTGGGGCGATCAGTGGGGCAATATGCGCGACCCGTTCGGCGTCGAATGGGCGATGAACGCACCGGTGAAGAAAGCCTGATCTGCCGCCGATGGCCCGAGCCCCTCACCGGCCGGCGCCGGTGAGGCCCTGTGAACTTCCAGGAGGAGATCCAAAATGTCCTATGTCGATGGTTTCGTACTTGCCGTATCCAAGGCAAAACTCGATGACTACAAGAAGCTGGCCAACCTCGCAGGGCCTATCTGGAGGGAACATGGCGCGCTCGCCTATGTCGAATGCATTGGCGACGACGTGCCCTATGGCGAGGTCACGTCCTTCCCGCGTGCCGTGCAGGCCAAGGACGACGAGATCGTCGTCTTCGCCTGGGCCGTCTATGAGTCGCGGGAGAGCCGCGATGCCGTCATGGCCAAGGTGATGGCAGATCCCCGCTTGAAGGCCGATTGGGCGGACATGCCGTTCGACGGCAAGCGCATGATCTTCGGTGGCTTCAAGCCATTCATTGAGCTTTGAGCAGCCGTAGCAGATTAGAAGAAGCCTCTCAGCTTCGTCATCCTAAGGCGAAGCAGGAGCGAAGCTCCGTCGCGAAGACCCTAGGATGACGACGCGGGTGCTTAGGCCAATCTCTAAGGCCACGATCAGCTAGATAGCGTTGCGCTAATCCAGCTTGTCGAGCAGCGGCTTCAGCCGGTCTCCATAGCGCTTCCACAGATCGACCGACCCTTGATACATCGGCTGGCGCACCTGTGCGGCTGAAGCCGTGCGAACCGGTCGGTCGGTCTCGTGGAACGATAGAGCCGCGTCGTCCCAGGGCAGGCCGAGATGAGCGATCAATGCCCGCGTCTGTCCTTCCTGGTCGGCGACAAAATCCTCGTAGCGTACGTCATGCACGACGCCCGGCAGCACCGTGTGCCAATGCTTCATGATGTCGGTGTAGAGATTGTGGAAGTCGGCGAGCTCGCCGAGATCGTAGCCATAGCGATGGCTGTCGCCGCGGAAATGCACTTTGTAGATCGACAGGCAGGTGGCCGCTGCATCGCGCGCGCAGTGGATGATCCTGGCCTTCGGCATCATCATGTGGATGAAGCCGACAAGCAGGAAGTTGCCTGGCATTTTGTCGGTGACGTGACGCATGTTCGGATAGCGGGCATGCAGCATGTCGAGATAGGCTTGCCCTGCCTCGGCAAAATCCGCATCGCCCATATCCGATACGCCCCATGGGAAGCCACCCGGCATGGTCGCCGGGAACTGCTTGCCGACCGCCTTCTTCAAGATGCTGAGCTCGCCTGCGCCATAGACCTGCGGATGGCTGGCAATGATCTGCTCCACCAGTGTCGTGCCCGAACGCGGCATGCCGACGATGAAGATCGGCGTGTCGTCGCTGATTGAGCTGTGCCTGTGCTTCTCGAAGAAGCCGGCATCGAAGGTGGCCTTCATCGCCTCGAATTCGGCCCGCGTCCTGGCCTGGTCGTAGTTGATGCTTTTGCGGCGGATCGCATTGCCTTCGGCGAAATAGTCGAAGGCCCGGCCATAATCCCTGAGATCGTCATTCGCCTTGCCGAGTCCGAAGGACAGCTGCATGCGTGCCAGGCTGTCCTGCGGCGCTTTGGCATGCTGGGCTTCCATGCCCCCAAGCTCGCTGTCGCGCTCCTTCTGGCGCTTGATTTGCGTCAGCATCAGCCAGGCTGTGGCCATGGCGGGGTTGATCGCCAACGCCTGCCGGAACAGGTCGACCGCCTCGTCGAGCTTGCCCTTTTCCATCAGCCCGACGCCGAGCCCGTGCAGCAGGTCGGCATCCTTGGGGCGTATCGCCAGCGCTTCGCGGAAGACGGCGAGCGCCTCATCCAGCCGCCCGGCTTCCTGCAGGGTTTCGGCAAGCCCGATGCGGGCGCGCACGTGAAATGGGTTGCGTGCAACCGTGCCGCGATAAATCTCTTCGGCCTCTTCGAACTGGCCGATCTGCTTCAGCGATGAGCCGAGATTGTCGCGCGCCGCGAGCTGGTCCGGCCGCAGATCCACCGCACCGCGGAAGAAATCGATGGCCGCAGCAGGGCGGCCGAGGTCGCGCATCACCGTACCGAAATTGTTGAGGAAATCGGGATTCGTCGGCTGCAGGCTCACCGACCGTTCGATGAGATCCAGCCCTTCTTCGCTGCGCCCGGTCTGGTGCAGCAGCAGTCCCAGGAAATGCGCCGCGGCCGCATGCTTGGGCTGACGCGCCAGCACCTGCCGGTAGATCGTCTCAGCCTCTTGCCGGCGCCCCGCCTGATGCAGTTGCAACGCCTGCTGCACATACTGGTCGAGGCCCAGCGGCGGCTGTCCGCCTGCGCCAGACCTGGCTCCCGCACCCGCCGCTCGTCTTTGATCTCTGTTGATGGGAAACCTGCCGTGTTTTATCCGCCTGTGGCGATCTAGGCCATTGGCGCGCCAGGTTCAAGGCTTCGCTTGCTGTCTCGTCCTTTCGTCGGTGCGGAAAGATCAAATCAGGCGATTGGTTTCGGCAACCTGCCTGGCACGCCGAACCGTTCCATCGGTGTCGGCGATCCTTCGCTTTGCCGCCTCGTCACTTCTGACAGTCAGCCGCGGCGACAGGACAACCATCGGCTTTGCCATTACCGGCTTTGCGACCGGCGTGATCGTTACGGGGGTGCCTGTTGGCGTCTTTACGGACATCTCGAGGTCTCCTTCTTCAACTCACAAGAAAAATGAAAATACCGGGAGAATTATTCCCGCTAAGCTTCAAACAGTTTTTGAATTGTATGGATTTGTATCATCATTTTTCTGATAGTCACAGCGCGCAATTTTTTGAATGAAGCCCAATTTTATTTTAAAACGCCTTGATTAAATTACAACAAAGGCCTATCTGTACAGGATCGCTTTGGGCCAGAATTGGCATCTCGCGGCGTCAGAGGTTCTCGACCCGCCAATCTCATTCCAAATCATCGATACCGGGCGCGCGGCATATTCGCTCCGCGCGACCATTCTCGTTCTTCGAAAGACCGACATGAACACCGGAACCGTGAAGTTCTACAATGGCCGGACCGGCTTCATTCAGCCGACCGATGGCGGCAAGGACGTCTTTGTCCATGTCAGCGCACTGGAGCGCGCCGGCTTCCCCGGCCTCGCCGAAGGCCAGAAGCTGCAGTTCGAGTTGGAGCGTGACACCAAGGGCCGCGAGTCGGCCGCCAATTTGCAATTGATCTGATCCGGCCGAATTCGATGAACGCTGACCACGGATGTACTGGCAGCTCTCGAAAGCGGCTTATTTCCAGCGACTGCCGGAAATAGGAAAGCGGGGCTCGTCCCCGCTTTTTTGTTTTCAGGACCGCTGCTTTGCATAGGTAAGACAATGCCGGACCGCACCACCCACTCCATCGCGCACTTCACCGCACCTTTCGTGCTCGGCGGACTGGAAGGGCAGCTGCCTGCCGGCGACTACGACATCGATCACGACGAAGAGCTGATCGAGGGCATGTCGCGGCTTGCCTGGCGCCGCGTCGCCACTTTCATCCATCTGCCGGCAAGGGCAGCGAAAAACCCGCCCACCAGCCAGCTTGTCGCCATCGATTACCTCGAACTCGAAACAGCGCTGAAGCGCGACAGGGAGAATGCAGCATGATCCGTTTCCAGCAGAATGCGCGCCCGCGCACCGACACGCCCGCGCACCAGTTTGCAATCGGTCAGACCGTGCGCATGAAGAGCCGCACCGGCCTCGTCCAGAAGACCGCCGAACTGTTCCAGATCAAGAGCAGGCTGCCGGTCAAGGATGGTTCGCCGCAATACCGCATCCGCAGCGAGCAGGAGACCTATGAGCGGGTCACCACCGAAGACAATCTCGAACCGGCAGATCCGGTTGTTGCCGACAACCCCGTTGTTGCCAGCAACCCGCTCGTCTGAGACCCCACCTCCAAGCCAACCTGAAGCAGGAGCACGACATGTCCAAAGGTCAACAGCGAAGCAACCGCGAGACACGCAAGCCGAAGAAGGACAAGGTCGTGGCAAAGCCCGCCTCCCCGTTCGGTTCGTCGGTCAAGCAGGCGGAGAGCAGCTTGAAGCCGAAGTCGAAAGGCTGACAAACTGGAGGGCGCGCCTCGTGCGCCCTTTCCGTCGTCCTCTGTGAGGTGGCGAATTGACTGGACAGGCCTGCGCAATGCTCTGCCACGGAGGCGCGCTTGAATTTCGTCATCGAGTTCTACCGGTCGCGCGACGCCGACGAAGCCACTCTCGACAAGGTATCGCTGGAGGCGCCGAACCTGCGCGCCGCGCTGCAGGGCGCCACCGCGCTGTTCCACACGCTGGCCATGCCGCAAATCCCCGATCGCCTGCGCATCTGCGACGACAATGGCTGCGAGCTTTACGCCGGCCCGGCCGACGGCGCCTATCCGGTTTAGAGCAGCGGTGCTGCCCACGACTCCATTAAAGTTCACGTAAGATCGAGGCCCTAAGATCCGCCTGAACCGGGCCGCTGCCGCGATTGGTGGCCGAGACGTTGCGGGCGACCACCCACGATCGCCGCTCATACCCGAAGGCAGGAGGCGCATGGACAGGTCGCGCATCATCGTGACGGCGGTGGTGTTGGCCATGCTGGGCGCCATCGTGCCCATCGCGGCGACGTTTCATCTCGCTTGGACCCAGGCCGTCCAAAAGGAACATGAGCGGCTGCGGCTGTTCGCCAGCCGCGCCATCGCCAGGGCCGACATCTCGCTCAACGATGCCACCGCCGCTTTGCGGCAGATCGACCAGTTCACCGGCATCCGCTGTTCGGCGGACCATATAGCCCGTATGCGGCAACTCACCATCAGCACGCGCCCGATCGAAGAAATGGGCTATTTCGAAAACGGCCTGCTCAAATGCTCTTCTTGGGGACCGACCGAAGGGCGCGTGGCGCAATCCACCCCTGACTTCACCACCAGGGACGGCATGGCCGTCACCGCCCGCATGCAGCCGGTGATAAGTGAGGACCATTTTCTGATGGCGCTGCGATACAGGGACCACAACGTCCTTGTCGATCCGGTACGCTTTGTCGACGTCATCGTCGATCCCGGTGTCCAGCTCGCCTTGACGACGCAAACGGGCATCCTTCTTGGCGCGTTGAACGGCCCGAATCCTGCTCGTATCGAGAAGGTCATCGCCGGCCCCGGCGAAGGCATCGATGACGATCTCCTATTTGCCACCGCGCGCGGGACCGACTGGATTGCTGTCGCCACCGAACCGACAAGCCAGATCCTGGGCAGCGTTCGCAAGCAGCAATTCATGCTGCTCCCGCTCGGCGCCTTCATGGCTGCCTTCATCATCGGCGTGGTTGTGTGGCTGTCACGAAGGCGGCTTTCGCCCTCGGGAGAATTGCAGATCGCCGTGCGCAAGCACGAATTCATCGTCCACTATCAGCCGATCGTCGAGCTCAGGACCGGCAATTGCATCGGCGCGGAAGCGCTGGTGCGCTGGAAGCGGCCGAATGGCTCCCTGGTCCGGCCCGATCTTTTCATTCCGCTGGCGGAAGAGAGCGGCCTGATCACGGCGATCACCGATCAGGTCATTGCGATGGTTGTGTTCGACCTGAACAGGCTCCTGGTCGCCGATCGCTCGCTTCACATCGCCATCAATCTCAGCGCAACCGATGTCGGCACCGCGCGGGTCCTGCCTATTATCGAGAAAGCATTGCAGCACACCGGGATCCAGCCGCAGCAAATCTGGCTCGAGGCGACCGAACGCGGTTTCGTCGATATCAACTCGGCGCGCTCGACGCTCATTCGTGCCCGCGAAATGGGGCACGCAGTGGCAATCGACGACTTCGGTACCGGCTATTCCAGCCTGTCCTATCTCGAGGGGCTGCCGCTCGATGCGCTCAAGATCGACAAATCGTTCATCGATACGATCAGCACGAATTCCGCCACCAGTTCCGTCACCCCGCATATCATCGACATGGCCAAGACACTGAAGCTGAAGATCGTTGCCGAGGGCGTGGAAACGCAGGCGCAGGCTGACTACCTCGCGGCGCGCGACGTCGACTACGGCCAGGGCTGGCTGTTCGCCAAACCCATGCCTGCGTCCGAGTTCATCGCCTACTGTCGCCAGGTGAAGCCGACGGCTTGACGCCTGTCGTCCTCAACAAGGCGCAGCGTTCTCAGCACGGCCCGTCGCCAACGACGCGATAGTCCGCGGCGCGGGCTTCGCAGGAATTGGGGAAGGTACGCATCTCGCCATGCCGGCGGCCGCAGACCGGAGCATATTCGCGGGTGCAGAACGTCTGCTCGCCACCGCCACCGCCACCGCCACCGCCGCTGTCGCGGCACGGACCGTCGCGCACGATGCGGTAGCCAGCCCCTGTCTCTTAT
>NZ_RZTC01000115.1:0-10528 GCF_004023165.1 Mesorhizobium sp. M7A.F.Ca.MR.176.00.0.0
CTGCCCTACTGCCCTACTGCCCTACTGCCCTACCCGTGGCTTCCCAAACCGCGCCGCTGCCGCCAAAAGCACGCCGAGCATCACGCCGTTGAGGATGTGCCAGAGGAAGTGCGTTCCGAGCGGAAAGCTGCCGCAGATCACCGGGTCGATCATCCGGCAGATGACGGACACGACGAAGATCGCCGATCCCGCCAGATTATACCAGCCGGCGCGATTGCCGCTCACCGTCACCCAGACACCGAAGAAGGCGAGCGCCAGGAACGGCGGCAGATAGCCCGTCGTGCCGTTCGACGCCTGGCGCAGCCAGTCCGGCACGGCCAGGGTTATCGCCCCGGCAATCACATAGAAGGCGATGAAGATGGCGATGGCTTTGCCCCATCGCATGCCGAGGAAGCGACGCAGATTGAACAGCGTGTAGGCCAGCGTGAAGCCGGCGATCGGCAGCACGTCGGCCCAGACCGTGCCCTTGGTGGCAAAGGTGTGGAAGATCGTCGAGCCGATGCCGATCGCCACCACCCACCAGGCCAGCACCTCGGCGAAGGCGCCGGTGCCCAGCCTTCGCA
The DNA here is from genome assembly GCF_004023165.1 of Mesorhizobium sp. M7A.F.Ca.MR.176.00.0.0. Classification (NCBI taxonomy): domain Bacteria; kingdom Pseudomonadati; phylum Pseudomonadota; class Alphaproteobacteria; order Hyphomicrobiales; family Phyllobacteriaceae; genus Mesorhizobium; species Mesorhizobium sp. M7A.F.Ca.MR.176.00.0.0. Next base: position 564 of record NZ_RZTC01000115.1, read on the forward strand.
CCTCGCGCACGCCCCACAGGCCGGCGGCGATGAAGGCGAGGTTGGTCAGGGCGTTGACTGGCTCGGACCAGAATTCCGGGCCGGTCCGCTCGCAATAGAGGTCGACCGGCGCCAAAAACGTTTGCCACATCGTGATTGTCGCCCGAATCGGTTTCTATCCTGAAGCGCAGATCCTTCCTATTGCGGGGTTGCGGTCGGCTGCAATGGCAAAATTTCACCGCAACGTGACTTCCCGTTGACTTCCGCTTCTGCCACATATTTTAGCAATCAAGATAAAGCCGGCACCACCGGCGGGAATCGGAATGGCCATGGCCTCGCGAAAATCATTGTGGCTGGCAGCTCTTGCGCTGGCCTTCTCGGCGTCTGCCGGCGCCGGGCATGCCGGCGAATCTGATCGCGCCCATGCCGACCGGGTCCAGATCGACAGGCCCCAGATCGACAGGCCATTGGGCGTGGTCGAACTGTTCACCAGCCAAGGCTGCAGTTCCTGCCCGCCGGCCGATACGCTGTTCTCCGAACTTGCCGCCAAGGAAGATATCGTCGCGCTCGCCTATCACGTCGACTATTGGGACTATCTCGGCTGGCAGGATACAATGGGCCGCAAGGAGAACACCGAGCGGCAATACGACTACATGCGCGCCTTCGGCAGCCGCTCCGTCTATACGCCGCAGGCCGTTATCAATGGCCGTGTCCACGTCAACGGTGCCAGCCGCGGCGAGGTCGATGGCGCGCTCGCCCGCATGGCCAAGAGCGGCGAAGGCATGCGCGTCGCCGTCAAGGTCAGCCGCACCAGCGACCGTGTGACGATCGACGCTGGCGATGCCGGCAACGGCCCCAGCGACGCCCATGTCGTCATCGTCTATTTCGACCCGCCGCAGACGGTCAAGGTCGGCGAGGGCGAGAACACCGGCCGCAAGATGACCTACTGGAACGCCGTCACCGGGATACAGACCGCCGGCATGTGGCATGGCAAGGCACAACGCTACGAACTGCCGATGAGCGAGATTGCCAAAAAGGGCGGCTGCGCCGTGCTGCTGCAGTCGGTCGGCAAGGACGGCATGCCCGGTCCCATTCTCGGCGCCGCGTTCATCCACAAGCCTTAAGGCCTTCTTTCCTTCTCCCCTTGTGGGGCGAGCAGCCGGTTCGTCGAAGGCGAATTCATCGTGCCGGTGGCACGATGAAGGCCGGCGAACGCCGGGACGCTGCGAAGCAGCGCGGACCCGGCAGGGTGGATCGACTAACCACGCCCGGCCCTTCGCAGGCTCAGGGCGTTCGAAGCTCGAAAAGCCAAGCAATTGGCTTTTCGTTCGCTGCGCGAACCGCTTCTCACCCAATAAAAAACCGACGTCAGCTTGCTTCTGACGTCGGTCATTTAGGTTTTGGGATCGTCGCACCCGGTTCTTCCGAAGAAGAACCGAGGTTGGTTCGATCCGACGCAGACCCGTGGGCGGGGGGCTTGGGGTTTACGAGCCGGTGCCGGACCGAACCGTCTCAGGCAACACCGGTAAATTCGTCGGACATTGGGGCATGAGCGCGGATAAAAAAAGGCAGAAATGTGGCGGAACATCACCAATTCCAACACGGCGTTTCATAAAAGTGACTGGACGTAACGGAAACAGCGCGGCGCGGGGCTCGGTTCGCTGGGCTTGCAATTCAGTCGCGAACACGCCAACTTTGGTTGGCAAAGATTCATTTTGAAGGATCGAGGCATGACCGATGACAGCGGCGGGACGGGGGATGGGGATGCATCCGCGATATTGATCCCGCTGCACGAGGCGCGACGCGAACGTCTCGATCAGCCGGTGCGGTTCGACCGCCGCGAGCTGGACCAGATCCTCAGGCTCTACGGACGCATGGTCGCCGCCAATGAATGGCGCGACTACGCCATCGATCATCTTGCCGATCGCGCTGTGTTTTCCGTATTCCGCCGCACCAGCGAAGTGCCGCTGTTCCAGATCGTCAAGGATCCGAAACTGGCCCGCAAGCAGGGCGCTTTTGCCGTTATCGCCGCCGGCGGCCGCATCCTGAAGCGCGGCCAGGAACTCGGCCGCGTGCTTGGTGTGTTCGACAGCAAGCTGAAGCTGGTCGAAGCCTGAGCTGGGGAATTAGAGCAGGGGAATTGAAGAACTGGAGAATTGATGAAAAGGGCACTCGACGCCTGATGTAATCGCCTTCCTCTTCAGTTCTTCAGTTCTTCAGTTCTTCAATTCCCCAATTCTTCAGTTCCTTCTTCAATCCCCTCCAAGGCGAAACTTCCGCTCCGGCAGCGATTCGGGATCGGGCGGCAGCGTCGCACCGCCATTCAGCGACAGCTGCATGAACACCGTGTCCAGCCAGCGCCCATGCTTGTAGCCGGAACCATCAAGGCGCCCTGAATGGCGAAAGCCGAGCTTTTCGTGCAACCGCACCGAGGCGCTGTCGGGACGGCCATCGCCGATCACCGCGATGATCTGGCGAAAGCCCGCCGTCGTCACTGCCTCGATCAGGCTTTGCATCAGCTTGAGCCCGACGCCCTGGCCCTTGGCCTCGGGCGCGACATAGACCGAATCCTCGACGATGAAGCGATAGGCCGGGCGTGGCCGGAAGGCGCCGGCATAGGCGTAGCCGAGAACGGCGCCGTCCTTCTCCGCCACCAGGTAAGGAAAGCCGCCGGCCGTCAGGCTGTCGAATCGAACACCCATCTCCGCACGGCTCGGCGGCTCCAGCTCATAGCTCGCCGTGCCTTGGGTCACCGCATCGGCATAGATGTCCGTGACGCTGTCGAGGTCGGCCACCGTGGCAGGCCGGATCGCAATATTGCTCATTGTTTATGCATGCCGTTTCTCTGCTCGCAATAACAGCAAAGGCCAAGACAAAAGAAAAGGGCGGCCGTTGGGCCGCCCTTCCGGAAGTTGATGGTCCAATGCCGCTTTAGCGGCGGTCGCCCATGAACTGCAGCAGGAACATGAACAGGTTGATGAAGTCGAGATAGAGCGTCAGAGCGCCCATGATCGCCTTGCGGCCGGCGACGTCGGAAGTGTCGCCCTCGAAATACATCTCCTTGATCTTCTGCGTGTCATAGGCGGTCAGGCCCGCGAAGACCAGCACGCCGATCGCCGACACAGCAAAGGACAGCGCCGACGACTGCAGGAAGATATTGATCACCGACGCGATGATGATGCCGAACACGCCCATGATCAGGAACGAGCCCATCGCCGTCAGGTCGCGCTTGGTGGTGTAGCCGAACAGCGACAGCGCACCGAAGGCGGCGGCCGTGGCGAAGAAGGTCTGTGAGATGCTGGCCGTGGTGTAGACCAGGAAGATCGAAGACAGCGACAGGCCGACGAGACCAGCATAGACCCAGAACGTCGTCTGCGCCGCCGAAACGCTCATCGACTGAACGCGGAACGACAGGAACAGCACGGCAGCCAGCGGCGCCAGCATCACCACCCAGCGCAGCGGCGAGCCGAAGATCGCGTAGCCGAAGGAGGTCAGCATCTCGCCGCTTGGCAGCGTCGCGACAGCCGAAGCCGGATCGGTGGTGGTGGCCAGCATGATCGTGCCGATCGCGGCAAGACCAGTGATGAGGAGGCCAAGCCCCATCAGATTGTAGACCCTGATCATATAGGCGCGCAGGCCCTGATCGATGTCGGCACCGACGCTGACGCCGGGCACGGCGCGCGTCTGGTAGTTGCGAATGGGATCAGCCATTGTAGTCCTCTATTGCTTCTGCCCCGTCGGGTGTCAGGTCCTTCCGGACCCAGGCGCCGCTGGCAGGGCTCCAGCATGCCTGTGGCGAAATATGATGGTTATTCGCGTCAAGAACAAGTCCGTAACCGGATGTAACGGTTCGTGAGAGGGCGAAGTGCCGATTCCTCGGCTTTTCGGAGGGCTTTCTTACCAAGATTTAATCCAGCATGCCCATTTCCGGGCCTGTCGTCACAAATTGCGCAGCACCGGCGCTGCCTTGTGGCCGAGCACCCGCCAGGTGCCGGCAAGACCAATGCCGACCGTGATCACCAGCGAAAACAGAATGGTCGCCACTGCCACCTCGGGCATGAAATGCGACGGCAATGTCATGATGCGCGCGACGACGAACCAGGCCGCCGCACTGCCCGCCGCCAGCGCGAAGATGGCGGTGGCCAGTCCGATCAGCATGTATTCGAGCGAGAAGGCCGATATCAGCGTCGTGCGTGTCGCCCCCAGCGTCTTCAGCACCACCGCATCATGGATGCGCGCCCGGTTGCCGGCGGCGAGCGCACCGGCCAGCACCAGCACCGAAGCGATCAGCGCCACGCCGGCCGCGGCCCGGATCGCCGAGCCGAGCTGTCCGACCAGCCGGTTGACGACATCGAGCGCGTCCCTGACCCGCACCGTCGTCACCGCCGGGAAGGCGCGGGTGACGGCGTTGAGGATGCGGGCGTCGTCGGCCGTCGAGGTACTCTTTTCGGTCAGCGTCGCCATCCAGCCATGCGGGGCGCCCGCGAATGTGTTGGGCGAGAACACCATGACGAAATTGATGCCCATCGTCTCCCACTCGACCTGGCGGAAATTGGCGATCCTGGCGGTGACATTGCGTCCGAGCACGTTGACGGCGATGGTATCGCCGAGCTTCAGCCCGATCTCCTTGCCTTCTTGCGCCGAAAACGAAACCAGCGGCTCGCCGCTGTAATCTTCGGGCCACCAACTGCCCTCGGTCAACGTCGCGTTCTGCGGCTGCCTGGTGTCATAGGTCAGGCCGCGGTCGCCCCTCAGCACCCAGGCGCCTTCCGCCGGCACCTTCACCTTGTCGACATCGATACCGTTCAGCGCCATCACCCGGCCGCGCAGCATCGGCACCTTGGCCAGTACGCCCTGCGGCGCCTCCTTGCCGATCAGCGCCGAGAAAGACGCGACATCGGCGCTCTGGATGTCGACGAAGAAGAAGTTCGGCGCCCGTTCCGGCAGGCTGCCGGAGATCTGCCGCCTGAGATTGCCGTCGATTAGCGCCAGCGTCACCAGCAGCGTCAGGCCGAGCCCCAAGGACAGCACCACCGATGGCGTCAGCGCGCCTGGCCGATGGATGTTGCCGATAGCGAGCCTGAGCGCCACGAAGCGCACGCGCGGGCTCTTCCTGGCCGCCCATTGCACCAGTGCGCCGACCACGCGCAGCACTAGGAAGGCGAAGACGGTAGCGCCGACAAAGATCGAGGCGATGCGCTGGTCGCCGGAAAACAGAATGGCCAGCGCCGCCAGCAACAGCGCGATGCCTATGGCCGCCGCGACATAGGCGGGGCGCGGCAAGCCGCGGCCTTCCAGCCCCATCTCGCGAAACAGCGCGGCTGCCGGCACATCGCGGGCGCGGCCGAGCGGCAGCAGCGCGAAAGCCAACGTCACCAGCAGGCCGAACAGCGCCGCCATGCCGAGCGCGCCGGGATAGAAGCCGCCTGCGGCCGGCACCGGAATGACGGATTGCAAGGCCGCACTCGCTGCGAACGGCATCAGCGCGCCGAGCACAAGGCCCAGCACGATACCCAATGCGGCAATGATCAGGATCTGCACCAGATAGACGGCAAAGACGAAGCCGCCCGAAGCGCCCAGGCTCTTGAAGGTGGCGATCACGCCGCGCTTGCCGTCGAGATAGGCGCGCACCGCATTGGCGACGCCCACACCGCCGACCACCAGCGCCGTCAGCCCGACCAGGGTCAGGAACTGAGAGAAACGTTCAATGTTGGACGACAGCGCGGGCGCCGCGTTGCTGCGTGTGCGGATCGACCAGCCTGCTTCGGGGAAATCCGTGGCCGCCTGGTCCTGGATGCCCTTCAGTCGCGCCTCGTCGGCGTCTGCCGGTAGGCGGATCTTGTAGGCATTCTCGACCAGGCTGCCCGGCTGGATCAGTCCAGTGGCCGCCAGCCCGTCCGTCGAGATCATCAGCCTTGGCGCGAAGCCGAAACCGTCGGACACGGCGTCCGGTTCGGCGACCAGCCTGGCGCGCAGTTCGAAAGTGGCGGTACCAAGCTTCAGCCGGTCGCCGATCTTGACGTGCAGCCGCTCGAACAGAAGGTCGGGTGCCGCCGCACCGAAGACGCCGAACTCTTCGCCGAACAGTTCCTGTTTCGAGAGTGCCGGCTCGGTCTCCAGCGTGCCATAGAGAGGATAGGCATGGTCGACCGCCTTGGCCTCGACCAGCGCCTGGTCGGATCCGTCGGCCAGACGCGCCATCGAACGCATGCTGGCGGTCCGGGAAACTGTGCCGAGCCCGTCAAGGAAGCTGCGCTCCGCCTGGCTGGCGTCACGCTGGTTGATCTCGAAGCGAAGGTCGCCGCCCAGCAGCGTCTGGCCCTGATTGGCGACACCGGCGGTGATCGAACGCGCCACCGAGTTGACGCCGCCGATGGCCGCGACGCCGAGCGCGATGCAGGCGAGAAAGATCAGGAAGCCGGACAGGCCGCCGCGCATCTCGCGCAACGAGAAGCGGACCGCGAGCCTCAACGTCCGGGACAGCGGCATCAGGCCGTCACCTTGACAGGCGCCGGCGCCTCGATCCGGCCCGAGCGCATCGATACCTGGCGCGAACAGCGTGCCGCGAGCGCCGGATCATGGGTCACCAGCACCAGCGTCATGCCGCGCCCGGCCGCTTTGGCAAACAGGAGGTCGGCGACCTGCCGCCCGGTCGCCTGGTCGAGATTGCCGGTCGGCTCGTCGGCGATCAAGATGCGCGGCGATGGCGCCAATGCGCGGGCGATCGCCACGCGCTGCTGCTCGCCGCCCGACAATTCGCCGGGATAGTGGGTGACGCGGTCGCTGAGGCCAACCGCCGCCAGCTCGCGCGCCGCCACCGAAAACGGATCGGCATGGCCGGCCAGTTCCAGCGGCACCGCGACATTTTCGAGCGCCGTCATGTTGGGAATGAGATGAAAGGACTGGAACACGATGCCAATGTTTCGGCCTCGAAACGAAGCAATCTGGTCCTCGCTTTTGCCGTTGAGCAACTCACCAGCGATTCGGACCGTACCCGAATCGACCCTTTCCAGGCCTGCCAGGACCATCAGCAATGTCGACTTGCCGGAACCCGAAGGCCCGACGATGCCGGTCGCCTCGCCGGTCGCCACATCAAGGCTGACACCCTTCAGCACATGGACCGATGAAGCGCCCTCGCCAAGGGTCAGGAATACATCTTTCAGCGCGACGACGGCTTCTGTCAAAATGAAATCGTCCTATAATCTGGGAAGGCTCTGCTTGCCGGAAGCCATCGACTGAAGAATTCCTAGCTCATATGGGGCCTGCCGCATGTCTTTCAAACGCAGTATTGCCGCAGGCCTCATGGTTTTCCTCGCCATTTGCGGCGCCATGCCGTCAGCGCGTGCCGAGCCGTTCAAAATCGTCGGCTTCGGCGACAGCCTGACGGCGGGCTATGGCCTTGGGCCTGACCAGGGCTTTACCGACAGGCTGCAGGCCGCCCTTCGCGCCAAAGGCCATGATGTGAGCGTCGCCAATGCCGGCGTTTCCGGCGACACGACGAGCGGTGGCCTGGCGCGGCTCGACTGGTCGGTGCCCGACGGCACGCAACTGGTCATCCTCGAACTCGGCGCCAACGACATGCTGCGCGGCGTTTCGCCCGACATCACCAGGAAGAACCTCGACGAGATGCTGAGCAAGCTGAAGCAGCGCAAGATTGCCGTGCTTCTGGCCGGCATGCGTGCCGCACCCAATCTCGGCCCCGACTACCAGAATGCGTTCGACGCCATTTTTCCGGACCTGGCGAAGAAATACGACGTCGTGCTCTACCCGTTCTTTCTCGACGGCGTCGCCGGCCAGCCCGGCATGCAACTCGAGGACGGCCTGCATCCGAGCGTTGAAGGCGTCGACCAGATAGTCGAACGCATCCTGCCGACGGTCGAGAAGGTGATCGCGGCAGTGCCGGGCGATTCCTAGCGGATTGGAACTGTTTCCGCGCAGGGGGCTTTTAACAGGGACTGTGGCCAACAAACCTCTTGCTCCGTTTGACTATCGATGATTCGCTGGGGTGACAGTTCGATTCGAGGAAGGGAGGCTCTTCATGCCGCGTCTTTTCACCGCCCTCGAAATTCCGCGTGACGCTGCCCTTTCGCTGTCCCTGCTGCGGGGCGGCTTGCCGGGAGCCCGCTGGATCGATGTCGAAAACTACCATCTGACGCTGCGCTTCATCGGCGATGTCCCCGGCCATGTCGCCGACGAGATCGCCAACGCGCTCGACCGCGTCCACCGCCCTTCCTTCTCGCTGGCGCTGTCCGGCGTCGGCGCTTTCGGCCAGAAGAAGCCACATGCGGTGTGGGCAGGCGCTTCCGCCTCGCCCGGTCTGGCTGCCCTTCAGGGCGAGATCGACCGCATCTGCCAGCGGCTCGGCATCCCGGCCGATCCCCGCAAGTTCATGCCGCATGTGACGCTGGCGCGCTTACGCAATTCGACTCCGCTGGACGTCGCCCAATATTTGTCGGCGCGCGGCAATTTCTCGACGCTGCCGTTCCGCATCGGCCGTTTCGTGCTGATGTCGTCGCGCGATTCGGTCGGCGGCGGACCTTACATCGTCGAGGAAGCCTGGCCGCTGTCAGGCACGGACGCCCGCGCCTCCAGCCTTGTCACCAGCGCCTCCGACGCCTCGCGGATCATGCGATAGGCGGAAGCGAAGGCTTCTGCCTCGTCATGATAAGGATCCGGCACGTCGCGTGCCTTTCCCTGCGCGAACTCCAGGAACAGATGGATGCGGTCCTGCACGGCCGCCGGCGCCAGCGCCTTCAGGTCGGCGACATTCGACCGGTCCATGCCGAGGATCAGGTCGAAACGGTGGAGGTCCTGCGGCGTGACCTTGCGCGCCCTTTGCCCGGAAATGTCGACGCCGTGCCGCACCGCGATCGCGATCGCGCGTCGATCGGGGGCAGAGCCGGCCTCCCAGTCACTGGTTCCCGCTGAATCGAGCAGGATATCCCGGGCCGACCCGCGCTCGGCCCAAACCGCGCGGAAGACACCTTCCGCCAGCGGCGACCGGCAGATATTGCCGAGGCAGACGAAGAGAATGGAGTTTATGGGCTTCGCGCTCATCGATCCGTCGCTATGGTGAGGGTCGTTTTCGAATAGCACAGGATATGGACATGGCGAGAGAGAAACTGGGCAGGCAAGCCGCTGAAGCCGCATTGACCGGTCTTGACGGCTGGGCGCTGGCGGAAGACGGCGCTTCCATCAGGCGCACATTCACCTTCGCGAATTTCTCCGAGGCTTTCGCCTTCATGACCCGCGTCGCGCTTGCCGCCGAGACGATGGACCATCATCCCGACTGGTCGAATGTCTACAAGACCGTCGATGTGACGCTGAACACTCACGACGCCGGCGGCGTCACCGCGCTCGATATCGATCTCGCCAAGAAAATGAACCGTTTTGCCGGCGCCTGAGGCCTGGTATCGCCTCGGCAGGCTCAAATCGGCGCCGGCATCTTGTAGCGGGGGTCGGGTTTCACCACATTTTCCCCCGCGGGCATGCGCCGGTTGCGCATGGGCGCTCGCAAGGAGACACTGATGGCGCAACGATCCGGTTTTGATTTCTTCGGCTTTGGCGGCAAGCTGGCAAACGAGAGCGAAGTGCGCGAGAAATTCTGGCGCACAGCCAAGAAGGCCGCGCGGCAGATCCCCTACATGGAAGAGGTCGTGGCCGCCTACTACTGCGCCATGGACAAGAACACCCCGCTGCGCGCCAAAGGCATTCTGCTCGCGGCGCTCGGTTATTTCGTGCTGCCGGTGGATGTCATCCCCGACTTCGTCTTCGGGCTTGGCTTCACCGACGACATCGCCGTGCTCACCGCCGCGATCACCGCCGTCAGCGCGCACATCACCACTGCGCACCGGCAAGCCGCCAGGGACGCCATGGCCGACAAGGGCTGAACTCACGCACGGAGCGCCGTTGAAGCCGGCTTTCTGCGGCAGCGTAAAAAGTCAAACTCTTGCCGCTTTCGTGGCCTCCAAGTCGCCAAAGGGATG
>NZ_RZTC01000115.1:10536-19184 GCF_004023165.1 Mesorhizobium sp. M7A.F.Ca.MR.176.00.0.0
GGGTGAGGGTCCTTTTCTCTTCGGAAATTCACCGTTTGGTAACCCAGATTAAATCAAAATGAAGCGACGGGCAGGACGCCATGCCGGCCTGCCTCCGCACCATTTGGAATACGGGAAAAGCGATGCGCGGATTGATTGCACTAGTTTCGAGCCTGGTCCTGGTGGCCGTGGCAGCGCCGGCGCTGGCGCAGTCGGCGACCAAGATCGGCCAGCACAATGCCTGGGGCACCTACAGCTACCAGGCATCGGGCGGCAAGGTCTGCTATGTCCTGACCGTGCCGACCGACAAGCAGCCGCCTACGCTCGATCATGGCGACATGTTCTTCTTCGTCAGCCAGCGGCCCGGCCAGCAAGTGTCCTACGAGCCGCAATTCATTGCCGGCTACAATTTCCAGGACGGCTCCAAGGCCACCGTGACCATCGACAAGAAGACGTTTTCGATGTTCACCCGCGGCAAATCGGCCTGGGTCGAGAATGCCGCCGAGGAGCCGGTGCTGATCGCCGCCATGAAGACCGGCACCGACATGAAGGTGACGGCGAAGTCCGGCCGCGGCAATCCCACCTCCTATGTCTTCTCGCTGAAAGGTATTTCGGCGGCGCTGACGTCGATTGCCAAATGCAAATAGGCAAGGAGTGCGGGCACGCACTTCGCTTTGAATGAAAGGCCGGGCCGCGAAGCCCGGCCTTTTGCTTTCAGCCTTGCGCCGATCCCGGCCCGGCCTCCGCCCGCCGCCGCCGGATCGCCTCGGCGATGAAAACACGCGACAGCGCGTGGTAGAGCGGTTCGTGCGAGATCATGCGCGCCGTACCGTAGCCCAGCATCGAGGCCAGCATCAGCGCGATGACATTGTCGTGATTGCCGGTCATCTCCAGGATGATGACGAAGGCCGTCATCGGCGCCTGCACCACCCCGGCGAAATAGCCGGCCATGCCGAGCAGTGCCGCAGCCCCCGTGCTGGCGCCGAAGAGGAGGCCGAGCGAACTGCCGATGCCGGCGCCGACCGCCAGCGAGGGCGCGAAGATGCCGCCCGGAATGCCCGAGATCATCGACAGCAGTCCCGCCAGGAACTTTTCGGCAAAGAAGAACCATGGCAGCGGCGTGCCTTCGACGGCGCCCCGTGCCTGCACGTAACCGGTGCCGAAGGTCAGCCCGCCCGAGGCGATGCCGATCACTGCAACCAGCAGCCCGCAGACGGCCGCGACCAGCAAAGCGCGCTGCAAAGGCTGCCTAGTGTTCCAGCGCCGGATCCGGCGTGTCGCCTTCAACGCCAGCAGCGAAAACAGCGCGCCGAGCCCGCCGCCGATGACGCCGCAGGCGATCACCAGCGGCCACTCGGCGGCAAACGAGATGGTGTCCTTGGCGACGCCGAAATAGGTGTAGTTGCCGAGCAGGCCGAGCGAGGCGAGGCCGGCCAGGATCACCGCCGTCAGCACCAGCCCGTTGGTACGCGCCTCGTAGGTGCGGCCCATCTCCTCGATGGCGAAGACGATGCCGGCCAGCGGCGTGTTGAAGGCGGCGGCGATACCGGCGGCCGACCCGGCCAGGATCAGGCCCCGCGCCTGCACCATGCCGCCCCAGCGCGCCGCCTGCAGCATCAGCGACGCGCCGACCTGCACGGTCGGACCCTCGCGGCCGATCGAGGCGCCGCAGAACAGGCCGACGATGGTGAGCATGATTTTGCCGACCACCAGCTTGAGGGACAGGATATGACTTCGGTCCTCGTCGTCGCGAAGATGGCGGGCGGCGATCGCCTGCGGAATGCCGCTGCCTTGCGAGCCGGGAAAGAAGGTGTGGGCAAGCCAGGCGCACAGCACGAAACCCAACGGCGTAACGGCAAGCGGCAGATAGAAACGCCAGCCGCCTCCGTCTCCTGTCATCAGGTGAAACAGTTCCTGCGCCCTGTCCGCCAGCACCGCGAACAGCACGCTGATCACACCGATGCCAAGCGCCCCGGCCCAGAACACCAGGCGCGGCTGCCACACCCGCCGTGAGCCCCACATCGCGCGCGAACGCCGCAGCATGGGATATCTTCGCGATGTGCCGGCCATGTCTGTCCTCGAGCGGGGAGTATCGAGCCCTAACACGTGCAGGCCAGAGGTTAAACCGGCACAACCCATGACTCTGCCCTCAACCTGTGCTATGCGCCGCGCTTCCTTTCCGGCACGATGCGTGAAATCGGCCGCAAACCGCTTATATCAGTGCAACCATGACCCTTTCATTCGATCTCACCACTGACGGCGCCCGCGACGCGTTGCGCGCCCGCGCGGCACAGCCCGAAAAGCCGTCGCTGATCGGCCTGACGCGGGTCGAGCTCGCCGAGGCTCTGGTTGCATCAGGCACTGTGCCCGAGCGCCAGGCGAAAATGCGCGCCCAGCAGCTGTGGCACTGGATGTATGTGCGCGGCGTCTCCGATTTCGCCGGCATGTTCAACATTTCCAAGGATCTGCGCGCCGAACTGGACAAGCACTTCACCGTCGCCAGGCCCGAGATCGTCGAGGAGCAGATTTCCGCCGACGGCACGCGAAAGTGGCTGTTCCGCTTTCCGCCGCGCGGCGCCGGCCGGCCGGTCGAGATCGAGACTGTCTACATTCCCGAAGAGGGTCGCGGCACGCTGTGCATCTCCTCGCAGGTGGGCTGCACGCTGACCTGCTCGTTTTGCCACACCGGCACGCAGAAGCTGGTGCGCAATCTGACGGCTGAGGAGATCCTCGCCCAGCTGCTCACCGCCCGCGACCGGCTCGGCGATTTTCCCGACCGCGACACGCCCGACGGCGCCATCGTGCCGGCCGAGGGCCGCAAAGTGTCCAACATCGTCATGATGGGAATGGGCGAACCGCTTTACAATTTCGAAGCGGTCAAGAAGGCGCTGCTGATCGCTTCCGACGGTGACGGCCTTTCCTTGTCGAAGCGCCGCATCACGCTATCGACCTCCGGCGTCGTGCCGGAAATCTTCCGCACCGGCGAGGAGATCGGCGTCATGCTGGCGATCTCGCTGCATGCCACCAATGACGATCTGCGCGACCTGCTTGTGCCGATCAACAAGAAGTATCCGCTGAAGGAGCTGATCGCCGCCTGCCGCGCCTATCCCGGCCTGTCGAACGCCAGGCGCATCACCTTCGAATATGTGATGCTGAAGGACGTCAACGATTCCATCGAGGACGCCAAGGGCCTGATCAAGCTGCTCAAGGGCATTCCGGCCAAGATCAATTTGATCCCGTTCAACCCGTGGCCGGGCACCAACTACCAGTGCTCGGACTGGGAGACGATCGAGAAATTCGCCGATTACATCAACAATGCCGGCTATGCCTCGCCGATCCGCACGCCGCGCGGCCGCGACATCCTCGCCGCCTGCGGCCAGCTCAAATCCGACTCCGAGCGCATGCGCAAGGTCGACCGGCTGGCGCTGGAAGCGATGATGATAGCGGGGCACGGCGAGGCGTGAGCCGCCCCGTCGCCTGGCTAAGACGCTTCGCCATCATGGCGGTCGGCTATGTCGCCGCGGTGCTGACTTCGATCCTGGTGCCGGTGCTGCTGATCGCTCTTCTGGAAGGCATCGAAGACGGCAACTGGTCCATCATTTTCGCCTTCGACTGGCTGGGCTCGTTCCCGCTCGCCGTGTTGACCGTGATGATCGGCGCGCTGTTGATCGTCGGTCCGGCGCTCTTCGTCGCCGAACGGTTTTCGCTGCGGGGATGGTTCTACTTCGCCGCCACGGGTGCGATCACGTCCATCGCCTTTGGCGTATCCATGCCGCGCTCGGCCAGCAGCTTTGTCTTCAATCCGGGCTTTCTGGGTTTTCTCGCCACCGCCGGCATCGCCGCCGGTTCGGTCTACTGGCTTCTGGCTGGACGCAGATCCGGCACGCGACAGACTCTGGGCCGGGATTGATGGCGCGTCTCGTCGGTTACCTCGTCCGTTTCACCGTCATCCTGTTCGGCTATGCCGTCGCCTCGCTGGCGGCGAGCGCCTTCCTCAATATCCTGTTGCTGGCATCGCTCGGCTACACGCCGGAGCATGCGCATCCGACGGCGACGGCTTCCCTGTATTTCTCAATTCCCTTCGCCGCCCTGTTCGTCGCCTATTTCGCCCTGATGCCGGCCTCTGTCGTCATCCTGCTCGCCGAAATCCTCGGCCGGCGCGACTGGCTGTTCTATGCGCTGGCGGGCGCGGTGGTTGCCGGTGTTTTCCTCGGGCTTGCCAACCACAGCGGTGACACCGCCTTCGCTGTCAGGGACACCAGCGCCATCATGGCCGTGATCGGCAGCGGCATGGTCGGTGGTATCTTTTACTGGCTCAGCGCCGGGCGCTGGGCCGCAAGCTGGTGGCAAGGCGAACCAGGGTCAAAAGAGGATGGCCAGACAGGATGACGGCGCCTACTTCGCCTGGGCCGTCAGGATCTTGAGGGCGAAGGCGGAGAACACGCCGGCGAAGAGATAGTCGACCACCCGCGTGACGCGCGGGCTGGCCTTCATCGCCGCCGAAAACTTTTCCGCCGCCAGCACCATCGGGACCGTCACCGGGACCGACAGCACGATGAACATCAGCCCAAGGAAAAACAGCTTTCCCGGTGCGTTCGGATCATGCGCGGAGACGAACTGCGGCAGGAAGGTCATGAAGAACAGGATGATCTTCGGATTGAGCAGATTGACGCCAAGGCCCGCCGCCCAGCTGCGCAACAGCGAAATCTCGGGGCCTGTCTTCTTCTCCGGCGAAAAGGCCGAGCCCCTGGTGATTGCCTGCCAGGCCAGGAAGACGAGATAGCCCGCGCCGAAGATCTTCAGCACGAAGAAAGCCATCGGCGAGGCGACGATCAGCGCCGAGACACCGACAACCACCAGCGTGGTGTGGATCAGCGTGCCGCACAGCGCGCCGGCCATCGAGGCAAAGCCGGTGGCACGGCCCTGGTTGAGCGTGCGCGAGACGAACAGCGTCATGTCCGGACCCGGCGTGATCGCCAGGATGACCGTGGCGATGGCGAACTGGATCAGCGTGGCGGTGTCTGGAATGAACGACATGAGCGGCCCCAGGGAATTGGGAGGCCTATACAGGATGCGCCATGACGATGCCAGACACAGCAGCCACCCGATGTCGATCCAGAAGGCGTCCGCAAGGCATTCGCTGGACGGCCGGCCGCGGCGTCCTATGCCTGCCTGCTCAGCCGCATCCTCGCCGGCTCCTCCGCGACGAGTTGATCGTTGCTAACATCGGCGTCCCCGGTGATCTGGTCGATCGGCTTGGGCCGGCCGAGGAAATAGCCTTGCGCCTCGTTGCAGCCTTCGACCTGCAGGATGGTGAGCTGGACATGCGTCTCGACGCCTTCGGCAAGCACCGGAATGTCGAGGCTGCGGCCCAGCGTCAGCACCGCCCGGATGATGGCCTTGGCCTGCGGGCTTCGCTCGACGTCAGCCATGAACGAGCGGTCGAGTTTGATCTTGTCGAAGGGAAACGAGCGCAGCGTATCGAGCGATGAATAGCCGGTGCCGAAATCGTCGATCGCGATCGTCACCCCCAGCGCCTTGATCTGGCGCAGGACATGCAGCGTGCGCACCTTGTCGGCGACGATCGTCGATTCGGTGAGCTCCAGCTCCAACCGTTTCGGCGACAGCCCGGTCTCGATCAGGATTTGATGGATGAGCTTGGCGAGATCGGCATGGGCGAACTGTACCGGTGACAGATTGACCGCGATCTTGTGGCCATTGCCCCACGAGGCCGCCTGGCGGCACGCGGTCCGCAGCACCCATTCGCCGATCGCCATGATCGAGCCGTTCTCTTCGGCAATCGGGATGAATTCAGCGGGCGGAATCATGCCGTGCACGGGATGGGTCCAGCGCAGCAGCGCCTCGTAGCCGCAGGTGGCGCCGGTCGGGACCGAGGTCTGCACCTGATAGTGCAGCGAAAGCTCGCCGCGGTCGATCGCCTGGCGAAGGTCGGTGGCCAAGGCGCGGCGCGCCCGCGCCGTCTCGTCCATGGCGGATTCGTAGAAGCAGACGGCTCGCGTGACGTCGTTCTTCGCCCGGTACATGGCAAGATCGGCATTGCTGACCAGCCGCTCGCGGTCGGCCCCGTCGCGCGGATAGACGGCGACGCCGATGCTGGCGCCCGCGGCGATCTCGAAATCGTCGAGCCGCAACGGTTCGAACAGGGATTTCTCCAGCCGCGAGACCAGCCCGAGAAGGTCCTTCTGATCCTTGAAGCGCTTGATCGCGGCGAACTCGTCACCGCCGAGCCGGGCGACGAACTCGCCCTCGCCGGTGAGTTTCGCCAGCCTGCGGGCGACGATCTTGAGCGCCTGGTCGCCGGCCGCATGCCCCCTGAGGTCGTTGATCTCCTTGAAGCGGTCGAGATCGATGACGATGACCGCCGTCATTGTGTCCTCGCCCTCGCGTGCCCGGTCGATCTCATGGTCGAGGCGGTCGTTGAAGGAGACCCGGTTGGGAAGGCCGGTAAGGGCGTCGTTGAGGGCGAGATGCTGAAGCCGCTCGAAACTCTCCAGACGGCCACGCTCATCGATCAGATAGCTGGCGAAGCCGGT
Organism: Mesorhizobium sp. M7A.F.Ca.MR.176.00.0.0; assembly: GCF_004023165.1. Classification (NCBI taxonomy): domain Bacteria; kingdom Pseudomonadati; phylum Pseudomonadota; class Alphaproteobacteria; order Hyphomicrobiales; family Phyllobacteriaceae; genus Mesorhizobium; species Mesorhizobium sp. M7A.F.Ca.MR.176.00.0.0. Next base: position 17,070 of record NZ_RZTC01000115.1, read on the forward strand.
GGCCGCGACGATCAGGCCGACCACGGCGACGGCGACCGCCATTGCCACCAGAATATCGGGATTGGTGCCTGTGCTGATGAAGGACAGCGGCGTCACCGCCACCGCGGCCATAGCCGTGAAATGCAGGCCGACGATCGCCAGCACCAGCAGCCCGATGGCGAGATAATGCGACCAGCGGTATGGCCGGCGCACGGCATGGCCGACGGCCAAGGCGGAGAACACGGCCGAGATAACCAGTGAGGCCACGACATAGGAGCCGTCCCATTCGACGATGCCGGCAACGTGATAAGCCATCATGCCGGTGTAGTGCATGGCCGAAATCGCCAGGCCGACGACGACGCCGCCCCATTCCGGAGCCAGGCGCCGGCTCTTGCTGGATGCGACGGTGAAGCCCAGCCCGGTGCCGACGATGGCGATGACGAGGGATGCCATGGTCAGGACCGGATCGAAGGTGATCGGCGCGCCGGGCTGGTAGGCCAGCATGGCGATGAAATGGGTGCACCAGATCGACGAGCCGGCGGCGACCGCGGTCAGGAACAGCCAGCCCTTCATCTGCACGCCGGCGGTTTTCCTCGAACGGTCGAAGAGGCCGATCGTCACCCAGCAGCCGGTGACGCACATCAGCGCCGCCAGCAGGACAAGCCACAGATTATGCTCCATGGCGATGCATGATATAACGCGCATCAAGAACGGCCCGAGTCCGAGGACACCCGCGACAAAGCAGGCAAGAAGCCGCCCGGAACGTGGTCAAGGCGGCTTTGTCGTAAGTGTTAGCGGCGCGGCGTGAAAACTTGATTAAGTCCCTCCAGCAAATGCAGCCTTTGATTGCAGCAGATTGTTTTCGCTGCCGGCCGCCCCCGGCCATGCGCTGGACCAGAAGCCATGCATGCACGCGTGCTTGCTCGCTCTGCCGTTCCTGCTAAAAGGCGCTGCGACAATCCGTGACGCCCAGGCTGGGGCGTCCGCCATCGACGGGGTAAAAATGTCCAAGGCCAAAGACATCAAGAAAGTCGTGCTCTCCTATTCCGGCGGTCTCGACACATCCATCATCCTGAAATGGCTGCAGACGGAGTTCGGCGCCGAGGTCATCACCTTCACCGCCGATCTCGGCCAGGGTGAAGAACTGGAACCGGCGCGCCGCAAGGCCGAGATGATGGGCATCAAGGACATCCGCATCGTCGACGTGCGCGAGGAATTCGTCGCCGACTTCGTCTTCCCGATGTTCCGCGCCAACACCGTCTATGAAGGCACCTACCTGCTCGGCACCTCGATCGCCCGGCCGCTGATCTCCAAGCATCTGGTCGAGATCGCCCGGGAAACCGGCGCCGACGCGATTGCGCATGGCGCCACCGGCAAGGGCAACGATCAGGTTCGCTTCGAGCTCTCGGCTTACGCACTGAACCCCGACATCAAGGTCATCGCGCCGTGGCGCGACTGGTCGTTCAAGTCGCGTACCGACCTGATGAATTTCGCCGAGCAGCACCAGATCCCGGTGCCGAAGGATAAAAAGGGCGACGCGCCGTTCTCCGTCGACGCCAACCTGCTGCACTCGTCCTCCGAGGGCAAGGTGCTGGAAGATCCGTGGGTGGAACCGCCGGAATTCGTTCATCAGCGCACCGTTTCGCCGATGGACGCGCCGGACAAGGTCACCGAGATCGAGATCGAGTTCCTGAAGGGTGATCCGATCGCGCTGAATGGCAAGAAACTGTCGCCGGCGACCATGCTGGCGGCACTCAACGATCTTGGCCGCGACAATGGCATCGGCCGGCTCGACCTGGTCGAAAACCGCTTCGTCGGCATGAAATCGCGCGGCGTCTACGAAACACCAGGCGGCACCATCCTGATCGCCGCGCATCGCGCCATCGAATCGATCACGCTCGACCGAGGTGCGGCCCACCTCAAGGATGAGTTCATGCCGCGTTACGCCGAGCTGATCTATAACGGCTTCTGGTTCGCGCCCGAACGGCTGATGCTGCAGGCGATGATTGACAAGAGCCAGGAAGACGTCGAGGGCACGGTGCGGCTCAAGCTCTACAAGGGCAACGTCATGGTCACCGGCCGCAAGTCGAAGAAGACGCTCTATTCCGACGCGCTGGTCACTTTCGAGGACGACCG
>NZ_RZTC01000116.1:0-3813 GCF_004023165.1 Mesorhizobium sp. M7A.F.Ca.MR.176.00.0.0
GGTGGCCCTGCGCGAAGGCATCGCCGGGGCGACGCTTGCCATCGAAAGCGCCAACGCCGTTCCCGAGTTCACCGCCTCAAGCTTCGCGGAAGCGCTGGCTCTTGTGCCGGATGCCAGGGAAGTGGCATGAGACCGGCGAATTCATAGTGCCGCGATGTTGCCTGGTGTCCCGACGGACGCGCCGCATTCCGGATTGGAGACCCTGATGACCCCTGAGACCGCCCGCCCCCTCATCGACATCCACGCGCCGGTGGCGCAGGCTCTGGCTGCCGGCCGGCCGGTGGTGGCGCTGGAAAGCACCATCATCACCCATGGCATGCCCTACCCCGACAATGGCGCCATGGCGGCCGACGTGGAAAAGATCATCACCGATGGCGGCGCCGTGCCGGCGACGATCGCCGTGGTTGGCGGCCGCATCAAGATCGGGCTTTCGGACGGCGAGCGCGAATCGCTGGCGATGACGGGCGACGCCATGAAGCTGTCGCGCGCCGATCTCGGTTTTGCCGTGGCGCAAGGGCGCACCGGTGGCACCACGGTCGCCGCCACGATGATCGCGGCGCATATGGTCGGCATAAAAGTGTTCGCCACCGGCGGCATCGGCGGCGTGCACAAGGGCGCCGAAAAGAGTTTTGATATTTCCGCCGATCTCGACGAGCTGGCGCGCACGCCGGTCATCGTCGTCTCGGCCGGCGCCAAGGCCATTCTCGACATCGAAAAGACGCTGGAAGTGCTGGAGACGCGCGGCGTGCCGGTGGTCGGCCTTGGCTGCGAGACGATGCCAGCCTTCTGGTCCAGGCATTCGCCGTTCCGCGCGCCGCTGACCTTGCACGAGCCGGAAGAGATCGCGCATTTCTACCAGACGAGGGCAGCGCTGGGGCTCGCCGGTGGCATGCTGATTGCCAATCCTGTGCCGGAAAACCACGAAATCCCGGCTGAGGAGATGGCCGGCTATATCGAGGCCGCGCAGAAGGCCGCCGAGGCGCTCAACGTGACCGGCAAGGCGGTGACACCCTTCCTGCTGTCCAAAATCCTCGAACTGACCGGCGGCAAGAGCCTGAAGACGAACATCGCGCTGGTCGAGAATAATGCGCGGCTGGCGGCGAGGATTGCGAAGGCGCTTTAGGGTCACGCAGCGAAGGTTCCCCCTCACCCGGATTCCCAAAACCGAATTGCAAAGAACAGTTCGGGGCAATCCGACCTCTCCCCGAGGGGAGAGGAGCTTGCAGCGCCGACGTCGACCTCTTCTCCCCTCGGGGAGAAGGTGGCCGCGAAGCGGACGGATGAGGGGGTGGCCTCGCGCTTGCGGGAATCTACTTCCCCGCCCGACGCCCCGCCTCATACGCCCGCCGTGCCCACACCGTCATCTCGTCGGGATCATCGAAAGCGCTGTCTGGAACGCTCCAGTAGGGCATGGCGACCAGCTTGCCGTGGCGCGAGCCGGTATAGGTCCATTGCGTGCAGCCGGCGGCCTCGAACTCGGGCACGCTTTGCTCGTCGGCCTTCAACAGCAATTCGCCACGCAGCACGATGGCGACGATGACACCGTCGAAATAGATGCCCTTGCCGCCGAACAGTTTTCGGATGCTGACAGGGCCGAGGCCCTCGAACAGTTCGGCGATGCGTTCATTGTCCATGCCGCGATCATGTCACCGGCGTTTGGCCTTGTCATCGCGCAACCAAAATCATGCTGACAGGTTGTGTGAGGTCGATCGGAGTTTCCCGCTATGCCCGTTCTGCTCAAAGGCTCCTGCCGCTGCAATGCCGTCCGTTTCGAGGTGGAGAGCCACACGCCGGCGCCATTCATGCTGTGCTACTGCTCGATCTGCCGCAAGCAGCAGGGCGGCGGGGGGTTTGCCATCAATCTCGGTGCCGACAACGAAACACTGAACATCAGGGGCAAGCGCAGCCTCGGCGTCTTTCGGGCGGAGATCGAGGGCGACGAGCATCCGCATTGCGAAATCTCAACCGGCGAGCGCAATTTCTGCAAGAAATGCGGCTCAGCCCTTTGGCTCTACGACCCGACATGGCCGGAGTTGGTGCATCCCTTCGCTTCGGCGATCGACAGCGATTTACCCATTCCGCCAAGCAAGGTGCACCTCATGCTGAAATACAAGGCGAACTGGGTGGAGCCGGTGGTTGGCAAGCATGACAAGGTCTTCGACATCTATCCCGAGGAATCGATCGCCGACTGGCACAAGCGGACGGGCATGTGGGTGGAGTGAATTTCTTCGCGCCGTTTCGGAGAGGTGAGGAATGATCCGCGCAGCGGACGGAAAGCCAATTGCTTGGCCTCGAACGACGAACGCCGGCAGATGAGGGGCGGCGCTAGCTTTGGAGAGGCCGGCGCTGCCTATCATCCGTCACTTCGTGACACCTTCTCCCCGTAAATGGGGCGAAGGAAAAACTCAGGAAGCGCGTGCCTCTGCCAGCGCCTTCAGGTCGGCCGGCTTCAGTTCGACGGATTCGCCGCAACCGCAGGCCGAGCTCTGGTTCGGATTGTGGAAGGTGAAACCGGTGCGCAGCGTCGTCTGCTCGAAATCCATCTCGGTGCCGAACAGGAAAAGTGCTGCTTCCGGTGCGACATAGACATGGGCGCCGTCGCGCTCGATATGGTCGTCCTTGGTGTTGGGCTCGGTCACCAAATCGACCGTGTATTCCATGCCGGCGCAGCCGCCCTTCTTGATGCCGAGGCGGATGCCGTGCGCGCTGTCGCGGGTGGCAACGATCTCGCGCACCCGGTCGGCGGCCTTTTCGGTCATCGTGATGACGGCGAAGCGTCCCATTCTTTTTCTCCAACCCGTTCAAGTTCAAGGCTTGTCGGACTTCACATAGATGGTTGAAACAATGATAAATGACAAGAGCGGAACGCAAATCGAGCGCCCGGAAGCACATCCGACTGTCAAGGAATCGAGCTGAGCATGCCGTCAATGACAGATACAAATCAGGTGATTGTTTTCACCGAGAACCCCGAACGAGTTATGCCTCGTATGCTCGTACTGTTAGCCATCGCAATGTTCCTGGGGCTTGGAGCATTGTTTCAAACGGATAAGCCCATGCCAATCAGAGTGGGAACCGGTATTCTCGTCTTTTTCCTGGCTTCAGTTTCTCTGCATTCAACCGTGAGATTACTAAGAGGGCGGTATCGTGCAGTAACCATTGGACCAAACGGCTTCCAGTGCAATGAGATCGCTCCTCAATTTGTCCCTTGGTCAGCTGTGACTAGCATGTCGGAAGTGCCCATTTCTTTTCGTGGTCGATATCAATTCTCTGTAGTCGAGGTGAGAATCGAGGAATCCAGTTGGAAAGACCTCTCTCTGACCAAGGCCGCAAAATTAAACAAATTTCAAACTGGATCCATGTGGATACCGTCTGTAGGCGCGGAGACAAGCTTTGAGAGCTTCTTCGCCACTGTGAAGTCATACGCCAGCGCTCATGGCGTGGACTAAGGTCAATACCAACCCACCGCCACCTGCGCCTCTTCCGACATGCGGTCGGCCGACCATGGCGGGTCGAAAGTCATGTTGACCTCGACGCCGGACACGCCTTCGACGGCGCCGACGGCATTCTCCACCCAGCCGGGCATTTCGCCGGCGACAGGGCAGCCCGGAGCGGTCAGCGTCATGTCGATCTTGACCGAGCGGTCGTCCTCGATGTCGATCTTGTAGATCAGGCCGAGCTCGTAGATATCGGCCGGGATTTCCGGATCGTAGACGGTCTTCAGCGCCGAGACGATGTCGTCGGTCAGCCGCGCCAGCTCGTCGGCGGGGATGGCCGATCCCGAAACCAGCGCATTGGGCGCGGTTTCCGGAGTGG
>NZ_RZTC01000116.1:3820-7117 GCF_004023165.1 Mesorhizobium sp. M7A.F.Ca.MR.176.00.0.0
TGCTTGCATCATCCATGGTCGTCACCCAAAAAACTCGTCATCCGAAGAATTTGCGCGCTTTTTCAAGCGCCTCGGCCAAAGCGTCAACTTCGGCCCTGGTATTATACATGCCGAACGATGCCCTGCATGTGGAGGTTACGCCGAACCGTTTCAACAGCGGCTGGGCGCAATGGGTGCCGGCGCGGACAGCAACGCCCTGCCTGTCTATCACCATCGACACGTCATGCGCATGAATGCCTTGCAGTTCGAACGAGATGATGGCGCCCTTGCCGGGCGCATCACCGAAGATGCGCAGCGAATTGATGGAGCGCAGCCGCTCATGCGCGTAGTTCTTGAGGTCTTCCTCATGGGCTGCAATGCGCTCGCGGCCGATCGTTTCCATATAGTCGAGCGCGGCACCCAGCCCGATCGCCTGGACGATCGGCGGGGTGCCGGCTTCGAAACGGTGCGGCGGCTCGTTGTAGGTGACGATGTCTTCCGTCACCTCCTCGATCATCTCGCCGCCGCCCATGAAGGGCCGCATGCCAGCGAGAATGTCCTTCTTGCCGTAGAGCACGCCGATGCCCGACGGGCCATAAACCTTGTGCCCGGTGAAGACGAAAAAGTCGCAGTCGAGATCCTGCACGTCGATAGGCATATGCACGGCGCTCTGACTGCCGTCGACCAGCACCGGAATTCCGCGCGCATGCGCAATGCGCACGATCTCCTTGATCGGCGTCACCGTGCCCAGCGCATTCGACATCTGCGTGATGGCGACCAGTTTGGTGCGCTCGGTCAGCCGCTTCTCGAATTCCTCGATGTGGAAAACGCCGAGATCGTCGACCGGCACCCAGACCAGTTTGGCGCCCTGCCGCTCGCGGATGAAATGCCACGGGACGATGTTGGAGTGGTGCTCCATGATCGACAGCACGATCTCGTCGCCCTCGCCGATGTTGGGCATGCCATAGCCATAGGCGACCGTGTTGATGGCCGAAGTCGTGTTCGAGGTGAAGATGATGTTGTCGGTGCTCGGCGCGTTTAGGAAGCGGCGCACCGTCTCTCGGGCCTTTTCGTAGGCGTCGGTCGCGGCGTTCGACAGAAAATGCAGGCCGCGGTGGACGTTGGCGTATTCCTGGGAATAGGCATGCTGGATTGTGTCCAGCACCGCCTGCGGCTTCTGTGCCGAGGCGCCATTGTCGAGATAGACCAGCGGCTTGCCATAGACTTCCCGCGACAGGATCGGGAAATCGCGGCGGATCGCTTCGACGTCGTAGAAATCTCCGATCTTGCCCGGTGCGTTCATCAGATCACCCGTGTGCCGCGAACCAGCCGTCGAGCCGCGCTTCCAGCGCTTCGACGATCGCCTCGTCGTCAAGTTCCTCGATCACCTCCGCGACGAAGGCCTTCACCAGCAACCCCCGTGCGCTTTTCTCGTCGACGCCACGCGCCATCAGGTAGAACAGATGGTTGTGGTCGATTTCGGTGACCGTCGCGCCGTGGCCGCAAATCACGTCGTCGGCGAAGATTTCAAGCTCGGGCTTGGTCGAGAACTCGCCATCGTCCGACAGCAACAGCGTGTTGCAGGCCATCTTGGCGTTGGTCTTCTGCGCATATTGATGGACGTTGATGCGGCCCTGGAACACACCGCGCGCCTTGCCCGTCACCACATTGCGGATGATCTCCGTCGAGGTCGTGTGCGGCACGGCATGGTCGAGAACCATGGTCACGTCGGTGTGGGTGTCGCCGGCCAGGAGGTTGATGCCGCGAAGCTTGAAATCGGCGCCTTCGCCAGTCGTCCTGACCATGATCTCCTGGCGCACGAGCTTGCCGCCGGCATTCATGACGAACAGCGTCAGTTTCGCATTCTTGCCGATATGGGCCTTGAACTGCGCCAGATGCGTCGCTGTTTCCGGCTGCTCCTGGACGATCAGCCACGTCACCTCGGCGCCCTCGTCGAGCACGATCTGGCTGACCGAGCTGCCCAAGGCAGCGCCATCACCCGTCTGGCGCTCGACGATAACGGCCTTGGCGCCGGCGCCGACACGAACGGCCAGGCGCACATGGGTCTGGCCGCCGGCCTGCAGGTTCTGCAGCTCGACCGGCTTTTCAAGTTCCACACCATCGGCGATGTCGACAAAATACCCGTCGGCGACAAAAGCCGTGTTCAGCGCGCCGATGGCGTCGTCGCTGCCATAGGGGTCGAGCCCAGCTGCTGCGCTGCCGTCGATCAGCTTTTCCGAAAGGCGCTGGAAAGAGACGCCTTCAAGAACCGGCACTTTGGCGTCGGACTTGCCGTTCAGGATCGACACCACGGTGGAACCGTCGACGATCGGCGCAATGGCTTTGGCCATGGCGGCTGGGTCGAAGTCCGGCACGGTATTCAGCAACCGGCGCAGGTCGGTGTAATGCCAGGATTCGACACGCCGCGTCGGCAGGCCGTGCTTGATCGTCTCGATGGCGTCGTCGCGCTTCAGCATCACCGCGCCGTCGCCGGGCAGCAGCGACAGCCGGTCGCCGAACGCGTCGATCAACGCTGTCTCGGCCGGTGTCCGCTGCGGTTGTGTGTGCATGTTCATCGGTATTACCTCTGGCATCTCACGCGGCTTCGCCGATCACGCCGGCATAGCCATTGGCTTCCAGGTCAAGCGCCAGCGACTTGTCGCCGGACTTGATGACCTGGCCCTTGTAGAGAACGTGCACGCTATCGGGCACGATGTGCTCAAGCAGGCGCTGGTAGTGGGTGATGACCAGGAACGCCCGGTCCGGCGCGCGCAGCGCGTTGACGCCGTCGGACACGATCTTCAGCGCATCGATATCGAGGCCGGAATCGGTCTCGTCGAGCACGCACAGTTTCGGCTCCAGCAGCTTCATCTGCAGGATCTCTGCCCGCTTCTTCTCGCCACCGGAGAAGCCGACATTGAGCGGCCGCTTGAGCATCGCCATGTCCATGCTGAGCGAGGCGGCGGCTTCCTTCACGCGCTTCAAAAATTCCGGGATCTTCAGCGGCTCCTCGCCACGCGCCTTGCGTTGCTCGTTCATCGCCACCTTCAGGAATTCCATGGTCGCGACGCCCGGTATCTCCATCGGGTACTGGAAAGCGAGGAAGATGCCTGATGTAGCGCGCTCGGCCGGATCCATTTCGAGGATCGACTGGCCGTTGTAGAGGATGTCGCCTTCGGTCACCTCATAGTCCTCGCGGCCGGCGAGGATGTAGGACAGCGTCGATTTTCCCGAGCCGTTCGGCCCCATGATCGCGGCGACCTCGCCGGCTTTCACCGTCAGGTTCAGGCCGCGGATGATTTCGGTGCCATCGTCGAC
>NZ_RZTC01000116.1:7127-19071 GCF_004023165.1 Mesorhizobium sp. M7A.F.Ca.MR.176.00.0.0
CGACGATGCGGGCGTGCAAATTTCTGATTTCAAGCATTCTTTTCTACTTTCGTGTTCTTGGTGTTCTCGACGCTCTGCCCTTGACGGGATCCCCTTGGAGACAAGCGCGCTAGTTTGCCCGCAACGAACATCCAGCCAAAAAACCCAGCCGCGCCTAGGCCCGCAATCGAACCACCAATATTCTTCACCGAACTCAAGCCAAACATTGCGCCAATTAGAGCCACCACGGCACCTCCAATAGCCAGCGTCAGCAAGAGCACCAGAACGACGACTATCAAGCTCTCGATTCGCGCGAAGAACTTCCAGGAGCGCCGTTCCATCTAATCAACCCACCGAACCTTCCAGCGAGATACCAATCAGCTTCTGCGCCTCGACCGCGAACTCCATCGGCAGTTGCTGGATGACGTCCTTGACGAAGCCGTTGACGATCAGCGCGATCGCTTCCTCTTCAGGGATACCGCGCTGCATGACATAGAATTTCTGGTCCTCGGAAATCTTCGACGTCGTCGCTTCGTGCTCGAACTGCGCCGTCGAGTTCTTGGCTTCCATGTAGGGCACGGTGTGCGCGCCGCACTGGTCGCCGATCAGCAGACTGTCGCAGTTGGTGAAGTTGCGGGCGTTGGTCGCCTTGCGGTGCGCCGAGACCTGGCCGCGATAGGTGTTCTGCGAGAAGCCGGCCGCGATGCCCTTGGAGATGATGCGGCTCGACGTGTTCTTGCCGAGATGGATCATCTTGGTGCCGCTGTCGACCTGCTGGTAGCCGTTCGACACGGCGATCGAATAGAACTCACCTTGGGAATCGTCACCGCGCAGGATGCAGCTCGGATATTTCCAGGTGATGGCCGAACCGGTTTCGACCTGCGTCCATGAAATCTTGGAGCGGTCGCCACGGCAGTCGCCGCGCTTGGTGACGAAATTGTAGATGCCGCCCTTGCCCTCGGCGTCGCCGGGGTACCAGTTCTGCACCGTCGAATATTTGATCTCGGCATCGTCGAGCGCCACCAGTTCGACGACGGCGGCATGCAACTGGTTCTCGTCGCGCTGCGGCGCCGTGCAGCCCTCGAGATAGGAGACGTAAGCCCCCTCCTCGGCGATGATCAGCGTGCGCTCGAACTGGCCGGTGTTCTTCTCGTTCATGCGGAAATAGGTCGACAGCTCCATCGGGCAGCGCACGCCCTTGGGCACGAAGACGAACGAGCCGTCGGTGAACACAGCCGAATTCAGCGTGGCGTAGTAATTGTCGGAGGTCGGCACGACCGAACCAAGATATTTCTTCACCAGCTCCGGATGCTCGCGGATGGCTTCCGAGATCGAGCAGAAGATGACGCCGGCCTGCGCCAGTTCCTTCTTGAAGGTGGTGACGACGGAGACGGAATCGAACACGGCGTCGACAGCGACGCGGCCCGATTTGTAGACGTTATCGCTGACTTCCTCGAGCTCCGAGGCGTCGGTCTTCTGCACGCCGGCAAGGATTTCCTGCTCCCGCAGCGGAATGCCAAGCTTTTCGTAGACTTTCAACAGTTCGGGATCGACATCGCTGAGCGAGGTCGGGCCGGGCGTGCTCTTGGGCGCCGCGTAGAAATAGATGTCCTGGAAATCGATCTTCGGATAGTGGACGCGCGCCCAGGTCGGCTCGTCAAGCGTCAGCCAGCGGCGATACGCTTCCAGACGCCATTCCAGCATCCAGGACGGTTCGTCCTTCTTGGCCGAAATGAAACGGATGATGTCTTCGCTGAGGCCCTTGGGGGCCTTGTCCATCGCGATTTCGGTCTGGAATCCGTATTTGTATTGGTCGACGTCGATCTTTCGGACCCGATCGATCGTGTCCTGCACAGCAGGCATATGCGTTCTCCATCCACGCCGGGGTCAAGGCCCGACAGTTTTCAAACTATGGCACCGCCAAAAACGAACCCCGAAGAGGTGCTCGCGGCAGCGTAAGTTTAATATAGTGCGCTTCGACCGGGAATTCACCCGGCCAGCATGAAACGCACGGCTCTACCAGGCCGAAAGGCCCAAATTCGTCCAACCGCTACGCGGCCCGTTCTCTATCCGCCCTACGTGCGGTAATTCCCGCCAGTGCGACGCGAAACAGCTCGATGTCTTCCGCGCCGGTCGCCGGTCCGATCGACACCCGCAAGGCGCCGAGACTGTCGCCGTACCCCATGGCTTTCAGCACATGGCTCGGTCCGACCTTGCCAGACGAACAGGCAGAGCCGGCCGACAGCGCTACACCGGCCAGATCGAAGGCGATCTGCGCGGTTTCGGCTTTGACGCCCGCAATAGCGAAGAATGCCGTATTGGCAAGCCTTGGCGCACCGGTTCCGAAGATTTCCGCGTCCGGCACCAGCGATTTGACGATGGCCTCGATCTCGTCGCGGCGCCGGCGCACCGCATCCATGGCCGGCAATCCGGCCAGGGCCTCGCGGGCGGCCGCGCCAAAACCGGCAATGGCAGCGAGGTTTTCGGTGCCGCCGCGATGGCCCTTCTCCTGGCCGCCGCCATTGATCAACGGCTTCGGCATCATCAGGTCAGAGGCGGCGACGATGGCGCCGACGCCCTTGGGACCACCGATCTTGTGCGACGACAGAATCAGATAATCGGCGTAACCCGCTGATAGATCGATGGAAACACGCCCAGCGGCCTGCACGGCGTCGACTGTAAGGATACCGCCCGCCGCCTTGACGATCCCGGCGATGCGATCGATCGGCTGGATGACGCCGGTTTCGTTGTTGGCGGCGTGGATGGCGACCAGCGGCAGGCCTTCGCTCTTGTCGTGACCGCCGAGCGCCGACGCCAAGGCGCCGAGGTCGGCGATGCCGTTGGCGTCGACGCCGATCCGCGTCACCTGCGCTGCGGGGAACCGTCCGCCGTTCAACAGGCAGGGATGATCGGCCTCCGACACGTAAAGCCGGCTCATACGCACCGTGCCGCGCCCCATCTGCCAGTCGGGTGACAGCAGCGTCGAGGCTGCTTCCGTGGCACCGGAGGTGAACACGACATGCTCCGCCTTGGCGTTGACTAGCGCCGCCACGTCACGCCTGGCGGTCTCGATCAGGCGGCGGGCCGCGCGCCCCTCGGCGTGAACCGATGACGGATTGGCCGCGACGTCAAGGGCCGCAACCATAGCCTCGCGGGCCACGGCAAGCAGCGGCGCACTGGCATTGTAGTCGAGATAGGCGCGTATTCCGGCCATTTTCGTCCGTCAAATCCCGTCAGAAGCCATTCCGCTGTCGTATGGCGTTATTTCCTTGAAATTCCAAGGCGAGCCGTCCTATTTACGCGGCTTGCGGCGCGGGTGGCCGGGCTCGATGTCTTGCCACTCAGTTTTGAACAATTCTAAACTAGCTTCTAAGAAGACGCTCGCCCTGCGTCAAGGCCAGAGGAAACGTTCCAGGCACCGCGCGTTCGTATTACCAAGTGGAGTATTTTATGCCTGAGGTCATTTTCACCGGTCCTGCCGGCCGCCTGGAGGGTCGCTATCAGCCTTCCAAGGAAAAGAGCGCGCCGATTGCCATCGTCCTGCACCCGCACCCGCAATTCGGCGGCACGATGAACAACAAGATCGTCTACGACCTCTTCTACATGTTCCAGAAGCGGGATTTCACCACGCTTCGCTTCAATTTCCGCGGCATCGGCCGCAGTCAGGGCGAATTCGACCATGGCACCGGCGAGCTGTCGGACGCCGCCGCCGCTTTGGACTGGGTGCAGTCGCTGCATCCCGATTCCAAGAGCTGCTGGGTCGCCGGCTACTCCTTCGGCTCCTGGATCGGCATGCAGCTTCTGATGCGCCGGCCGGAGATCGAAGGCTTCATTTCGATCGCGCCGCAGCCCAACACCTATGATTTCTCGTTCCTGGCGCCCTGCCCGTCATCGGGCCTGATCATCCATGGCGATGCCGACAAGGTGGCGCCGCCGAAGGATGTGCAGGGTCTGGTCGACAAGCTGCACACGCAGAAGGGCATCACCATCACGCAAAAGACCTTGCCCGGCGCCAACCATTTCTTCGCCAACGATGCCGACCTGCTGCTCGAGGAATGCGCCGACTATCTCGACCGCCGGCTGGCCGGCGAATTGTCGGATCCGCGTCCGAAGCGGCTGAGATAAACAAGGCAAGAACGGACGGCGATGTACGAACCTCCTCATTTCAGGGAAACGCGGCCGGAAATCCTGCACGGGTTGATCCGGACGCATCCGCTGGGCCTGTTGGTTTCCAACGGGCCCGATGGGCCGGTCGCCAACGCTGTCCCGTTCCTGCTCGACGCGGAAATCGGGCCTAACGGCAGGCTGCGCGCCCATCTGGCGCGGGCCAACCCGCAATGGCGCCTGTTGGCCGACAACCCGGCATCCCCCGTGCTGATCGTCTTCCAGGGCAGCGATGCCTATGTGACGCCGTCCTGGTACGAGACCAAGCGCGAGACCGGCAAGGTGGTGCCGACGTGGAATTACGCCATCGTGCAGGTTCGCGGCACCGTCAAGGTGATGGATGATCAGGACTGGCTGGCGCAGCAGATCGCCGATCTGACCGTCTCCCAGGAAGGCGCCCGCGCCGCACCCTGGGCGGTGACCGATGCGCCGGAGCCCTTCATCCAGTCGCAGATCAAGGGCATTATCGGGCTGGAAATCGAGATCAGCGAAATCCACGGCAAGTGGAAGGTCAGCCAGAACCGGCCGGTCGCCGATCGCGTCGGCGTTGCACAGGGGCTGGAAAGCGAAGACCACCAGTCGCCCGGCATGGCCGGCCTGGTCAGATCCTATGGCGGACTGGACGGCAACTGAACTTCGAATGCTCAGGCAGCCTTCCTTGTCGGTCCGATCAGCCGAAACGTTCTCTTGCGGACCGGCAGTCCCGACGGCATCGGCCGGAAAATGAAGCCGAGCCGGGCAAAGACCAGCCCGCAGGCGAGCGCGAAGCCGCAGCCAAGGCCGAAGCCGGCGACGGTGTCGCTGGGATAGTGCGCGCCAACGAAGATACGGGTCGAGGCGATACAAGCGGTGATCGCCAGGGCGATGTACCAGCGCCGCGGAAACAACAGCAAAGCGACCCCGAACACCGCGCCCATCGTCGTACCATGGCCGGACGGAAAGCCGGCGAAGCGCGCATCGAAAGCGAAGGGGTGCAGGGTCAGCACGCCAAAGTCCTCGTAATAGAGGGGGCGAGCCCGGCCAATGGCATATTTCAGCACATTGACGGCGATCCCCGACAGGCCGGTGGCGCACAGCACCAGAAAAGCCAGGCAGGTCCAGTTGTAGAGCAGCATCAGCGAGCGCCGGGAGAGGCTTCGCCAATCCGTCAGGTTCGCGGCGACAAGCAGAAGCACTGAGGGAATGAGATACCAGCCACCCAGGCCGAACTGGGTGAAAAAGTCGGCAGTCCGGGCAAATCCCGCCGACCACTTGCCGTGAAGCATTCCGGCCGGGGTGTCGAGACGAACAAACGCTGCCGCCGTCAGCAAAACCCAGACCAGCACCCAGACCGACCACAAAACGTTCGGGTATCTGGCCGGGCGGGTGGCAAGGCGGCTTTTGGCGATCTGCATCGTATCGCGAAAATTGTCGAGCGACCGGCGCCCTATCCCAAGGAGCAGGCTCGAAACGGGCGGGCGTGATTTCACCAGCATAGGAAATTCGATCCCATTGTCGCCGTCATGGGCATCGGCGAGCCGTCACTGGGTTACACGATAGAGGCCGAGCGACAGCTTGTCTCCCGACGAATAGTTGAGGCCGTCGACCTCGGCAACGCGGTTCGCCGACTTGCCTTGCGCCGCTAGCAACCCATTCAGTTTCTGCTCGTCGCCGACCTGCGCCAGAGCCAGCGCGCAGGCAGGATCGCCGAGCAGATGCTTGGCGACGCCATCGACATCGGTCAGGACGGTCTTGGTGCCGACCAGGAACACCAGGCTCGGCTCGTGATATTCCGCCGAAGCGAGCACCGTGGTGGCGCAAGGCCTGTTGGCCTGGAACGCCGCCTCGATCGCCGGGCTCAGCCAGATCGATTTCAGCGAAGGCGCGATGACGCCGAACAACAACCCATAGGTGATGCCCGCGCAGACGGCGATGGCGCCGATGCGCAAGAGCGGCACTTGCAGTTGTCGGGAAAAAGCGAAATATCCTGCTGCCAGCGCCGCCGCGGCGGCCGGGATGCTCCACCAGGAGAAGGCGCCGGTGAGATAGATCGGCGCTCCGACGCAGACCGCCGCCAGGCCAAGGCTGACCACGGCAAGACCGAATGCGGTCGACCACCACAACCAATCCTGCCAGCGCCTGAGCGGCGCATTCGCCTCCTGCGGCGGCAAGGTCAACAGCCAGCCGATCAGCAGCGCCATGCCGGGATAGGCCGGCAGGACATAGTGCGGCAGCTTGGTCGGGATCAGCTCGAACACCAGCCAGAACGGAATGTACCAGGCGAGGCAGAAACGCAGCCGGGGATCGTCGCGCAGACGGTTGAGGGCCTGCAGCCCGGCGCCGACCGCGATCAGACCGAACGGCCACATGAACAAGGAATAGGTCAGCATGTAGAAGCCCGGCGGCAGGCCGTGCGATTCCTCGCCCGAGGCGACCTTGGCCATCATGTCCTTGCCGACGGCATCGCTGAGGAAGGCGCCGCCGCTCTTCCAGGTGATGAGGGCGACCCAGGGCAGCACGATGAGCAGCACCAGGGCGACACCGCGCACAAGCTTCAGCTTCAGGAGCCAGCGCCAGTCGCGCTCGAAGGCAAACAGGGCGGCGACCGTCAGCACCGACAGGAGCGGAGCCACCGGCCCCTTGATAAGGATTCCAAGGCCTTGAGCGGCCCAGAAAATCCACGGCAGATGGGCGGCGACCGGTTCGTTGCGGCGCGATGCCAGATAGATCTGGGCGAGCGCGCCTTGCGCCGCCACGCAGCAGGCCAGCAGCATGGCGTCGGTCTTGGCGTCACGGCCCTCGAAGGCGGTGGCGAAGATAGCCGCCATTATCAGGCCGGCGGCGAGACCGGCATTGGCCCCGAACAGCTTGGTGCCTGTCCAGGCAATGCCGACTACGGCCAGGGCAATGCCGAGCATGGAGACTAGGCGGTAGACCCAGATCGGCGCCGCCGCCCCCTCGCCGCTCAGCGCCACGGCCGCCGATTGCAGCCAATAGATGCCGATCGGCTTCTTGTAGCGCGAGGCATCCTGAAAACGGATGTCGACATAGTCGGAGGTTTCGACCATCTGCTTGGTGGCCTGGACAAAACGGGATTCGTCCCGGTCGACGGGTGGAAGGCTCGCCAGTCCGCTGAACGTCATCAGCACGCTGAACAGAAAGAGAAAAAGATAGTTCCTGTTCATCGCGGAGCTTCCGGATCTGATCTGCGGGATGGCCCCGTCGCGGCGCCTCAGGCCCTGCCCTGCGCGGCGCCTCAATACGCCAGCCCAAACGACGAAGCAAGGATTCGCAATGCCATCCGCGCGGGCACCAAAACAGGAAACCACTTTTGCTGATCGCTGGACCTTTGTCGACGCGCGATCAGGCGCAAAACCGGAAACCACTTTTGCTGATCGCGCTTGGATGCTAAACGCCCGCGTTCATGCACACCCGAGCCACGCTGGCCGGGCGCTTTCGGGAAAGAAAAAATGCCTGCCTTCAAATCGGATTTCCTGCGCACGATGAGCGAGCGCGGTTTCATCCACCAGACTTCGGATGATGCCGGTCTCGACAATATCTTCGCCAAGGAAACGGTGACGGCCTATATCGGCTTCGACGCCACCGCCAAAAGCCTGCACGCCGGCTCGCTGATCCAGATCATGATGCTGCACTGGCTGCAGCAGACCGGTCATCGGCCGATCGCGCTGATGGGCGGCGGCACCTCGATGATCGGCGACCCCTCTTTCAAGGACGAGGCGCGCAAGCTTTTGACCCCGCAGGACATCGAAGACAATCTAGCCGGCATCCGCCGCAACTTCACGCCCTACCTCAAATTCGGAAGCGGTCCGAACGACGCCATCATGGTCAACAACGCCGACTGGCTGATGGAGATCAACTACGTCAATTTCCTGCGCGATGTCGGCCGTCACTTTTCCGTCAACCGCATGCTGGCGTTCGATTCCGTCAAGCTGCGGCTCGATCGCGAGCAGTCGCTGTCGTTCCTCGAATTCAACTACATGATCCTGCAGGCCTATGATTTCGTCGAGCTCTACAAGCGTCTCGGCTGCCGCCTGCAGATGGGCGGCTCCGACCAGTGGGGCAACATCATCAACGGCATCGATCTCGGCCGCCGCATGGAGGACGCGCAACTCTATGCGCTGACCACGCCGCTGCTCACCACGTCGTCTGGCGCCAAGATGGGCAAGTCCGCCTCGGGCGCGGTCTGGCTCGATGCGGAGATGCTGAGCCCCTACGAATTCTGGCAGTATTGGCGCAACACCGAGGATGCCGACGTCGCGCGCTTCCTCAAGCTCTACACGACGCTGCCGCTGGACGAGGTGGCGCGGCTCGGGCGGCTCGGCGGATCCGAGATCAATGAGGCCAAGAAGATCCTCGCCACCGAGATCACCGCCCTGCTGCACGGCCGTGCAGCAGCCGAGCAAGCCGGCGATACGGCGCGCAAGACGTTCGAGGAAGGTGCGCTCGCGGAATCGCTGCCGACCGTCGAAGTCGACAAAACGGCGCTTGAAACCGGCGTCGGCATTCTGTCGCTGCTGGTCACCGCCGGACTGGCGGCATCGAACGGCGAAGCGCGGCGCCATGTGCAGGGCGGTGCCGTGCGCCTGAACGACGAGCCGGTGAGCGACGAGCGCCGCCTGGTGACCCCTCGGGATTTGAGTCCGGAAAACGTCGTAAAGCTTTCTCTGGGAAAGAAAAAACATATTCTGGTACGGCCGGTTTGAGCAGAACTCGATCCATGCCGGCCGCCTGCTAGGCGTACGGTTTGATTTTCCCACAAGAATCTATCCAGACGTAAAAAGGATCATTTTGGAAAGATTCTTTGCCCGTCGGGGTCAGGAAACGCAGCTTGAAATTCACGGTGACAATTTTTGCTGCATAGCCTGACACTACGGTCCACCAATCCGGCGGGAAGAGAGGCTCACGCGGTCCGTCAAAGCGACCAATGCGACAGCAGTTTGGGTTATTCTGCATAAAATCAGAAGCGTCTTTGTAGTTGACGATTGTGACATTGGAAAAATCGGTAGACTTGTCTGCATACCTCAGAAGAGACCTTCCTCTCTCCTGAGTAAGTTCGACAAGCTTTGGAATATCCGCAACGGCAGCCGCCAAGAGCTCCTCTTCCGACAGGAACCTGCGCTGCGCAAAGCAGAAATTGGACGCGTTGAGTGACCGCCGGCGATGACCAAGAGTGCGGCACCAGCACCCAATGCAATCAATTTCCTGGCGACCATGATCCGCGCCACTCACCGATACTCAAAAATCGACCTGAATATTCCGGGCGCGATCACCGACAGCGGATTGATGTCCAGCAGCGGCTTGTTGGCATTGCCTTTGAGCCGGTAGGTGACGCCGATCAGACCACGGTCGCGGCCATTGCCGAGCAGCGCGCCAACGATGGGCAATTCGCCGAAGATGCGGTTGAGGCCATAGACCGGCATGAATGTGCCGGTCATGTCCATGTTGTTGTTCTGGTCGTAGAGCGTGCCCTGGAACGTGGTGCCGATGCGCGGTCCACGCAGCACGCCATTGGCCAGTTTCAGATAGCCGCTGCCCTTGTCGATCTCGGCGTAGCCGCGTTCGAACTTCACCCGCGACGTGTCGAGCTTGCCCTTGACCGCCTGATTGAGGCTGCGGTTGTCGCCGGCCGGCGTGGTCGAGACGATGGAGGCCAATTTCGGTTCGTTGACCACGAAAAAGTTGCTGGTGTCGACCTTGCCCCTCAGCGATCCGTCGCTCGGCCCCGCAAGCGCCAGGGTGATCGTTCCGCCTTCCATATGCTCGTAGATATTGAGGAATCTCAGGATGGCGCCGGCGTCCGCGGACTGCATGTTGAGCGAGCGCTGGCCGGCGCCGGTGGTGTTGCTGATTGAAATGGCGGCGCCCGAACTTGCCGTGGCGCTGACCTTCAGCCCGTTCACCCGCGAACCGGCAGCACTGTAGTCGAGCTTCAAATTGGATAGTTGCTCGTCATGGAAACCGGTCAGCTGATCGACATCGGCGCTGACGGAAATGGCATCGGAACCGGTGGTCTTGGTAGCCGTGTCGACGTCCGAGGTGAACTGCTTGATCAGCGAGCGGGCATCGAGCGCGTTGCCCGATATGTCGACCGCATAGCCCTTGCCGGACCGCTTCACCGACACGGCAACGTCGTCGCCCCTGTTCAAGGTGACCTTGCTGAACCGCGCCGACGACAAGGCGCCATTGACCAGCACGATGCTGCCGTCGACGGAGAACGACTTTCCGTCGAGATCGAAGTCGGACAGCGTCGTGGTGTCGCCGGACTTGGTCATGACGAAGGTGACATTGGCAGGAACCCCTGCCCCCTTGCTCCAGCCGGCCCAGGGAATGTCCAGCCTGGCGTTGGTCAGATCGGCCGAGACGTTCTGGTCGCCGCCGCCGTTCTTGTCGATTGCGACCTTCACCGTTCCGGCAAGCAGCGGCTTCAGGCCGGGCATGGCGGCGGCGCGGATCTTGTCGTCAAGCACCAGAGCCACTTTGCGGCTGCGCGCCGGCCCGTCATCCCTGAGCGGCTCGACCAGATCGAGTTCGGCCGGAATGCCGTTCAGCAATGCCTTGGCGGAGATCACCGCCTTCTCGGGATCGACCGTGATCGAACCGTCGGCATCCGTTACGATCTGGCCCTCGAAGGGCTTGGCCAATGACATGCCGCTGTAGTCGAGCGACACCAGCCAATCGAGCTTCGAGGAGTCGACACCGGACTGCAGCGGAATATCCGCCTTGACGTGGCCGGTGACGCTGCCCGACAGGTCTTCCGGCAGGATGCCGACATGGCGCATGGCGTTGATCGGCTCGTAGGATGCGAGTTCGGCGACGGCCGACGCTTCGCCGTCGACGTCGATATCGAGCGCGCCGACGACCGGCGGGCGGTTGGCCGCCTTGACCGTCAGCGTGCCGTTGCTGGCCGCCACGGTGCGGCCGCTGGGCATGTAGACGGTGCCCGAGGAGAGCGAGATATCGACATCGTTGCCGTGGAAACCGACGACGCCGACCGCGTCGCGTATCGGCGGGATGCGGCCGGCGGTGTCGAAGCGCGATCCCTCGATCTGGAAGCGGCCGAACACCTCATCGGCCGAAAGCGGCACGCCGTTGCCCAGGCGGCCCGGCACCACCTGGAACTGAAGGTTGGCGTCGACGACACGGCCGCCGAACAGATTGGCCAGCACCCAGAGCCGGGCATTGCGCGCCGAAAACCACGGCCACAGCTGCTTGACGTGAGAGACCTGCATGTCGTGGATGTTGAACGCCAGATTGATCCCCGGCACTTTGCCGTCGACGAACGCCACGGCGGCGGTGCCAAGCATCTCGCCGGAGCCGGCGGACCGGAGCGCGATCTGCTCGGCGACCAATTTGTGGCTCACCGTGTTGTAGACGCCGGCAATCCGGGCCAGGAAGGTGAGCGCCGGCTCGGGCGACTCCGAAGGCGCAAGCGACGATCCGTCGCTGGTCAGGTCGTAGCGATAGGAGGGTTCTTCACCCACCGCTCCGCTTGCCGGCTTCGGCCCGATCGAACCGGCGAAATCGAATGTCGAGCGGCCGGTCTTCAGCAGCAATCTGTCGACCTGGATCTTGTTGCTGCCCGCAACCAGCGTCGCATTGATATCGACGTCCGCCGGCAGCAGTCCTCGCGTGCCGAGATCGAGGACAGAACCCGTCGATGACAAAGTGGCCGTCAGCCGCGATGCGTTCGCGCCGAACCCTTCCGATCCCGTCAGCTTCAGCGCGACGGTTCCCAGCTTGCCGGCAGCGGCCGCCATGTCGCCGGTATCGGCCAGACCGACGCTCGCATCCAGTGCCGTGA
>NZ_RZTC01000117.1:0-1345 GCF_004023165.1 Mesorhizobium sp. M7A.F.Ca.MR.176.00.0.0
CAGGCGTAGATCGGGTACATCACCAGCGACGACTGCACTGACATCATCGAGCGATAACCCGAGTCAACACGTTCGACTTCCCGCGCGACCAGCCCATAGGTGACGTAGTTCGCGCCAAGCCCGCCGAATTCCTCGGGGATGTTGATGCCGAGCAGGCCGGCCTCGCCCATTTCGCGGAAGATCGCGGTATCGAAAGTTTCGTTGAGGTAGGCGTCCTCGATCCGCGGCGCCAGTTTGTCGGCGGCGAAGGCGGCCGCGCCGTCGCGCACCATGCGCTCGTCTTCCGAAAGCTGGCCCTCGATCAGGAACGGATCTTCCCAGACGAATGCGTTCTTGTCGGCGGCCATCGCGTTCTCCCAAACCAATGCATGTCGCTCAAAACGATGACATGCATGAAGCAAAATGTTGGCCCGTTCTATCGGCCTGCGCCTCGAAAAAATCAAACGAAATTGATTCACCGATCAATGAGCTCTAGGAATGGGTCATGAGTGTCCAACGCCGCCTTTTGCCCAACATAAGCGCCCTTGCCGCCTTCGAGGCTGTGGCCCGGCTGGGCAGTTTCACCGCTGCCGCCCAGGAGCTCGATTTGACCCAGGGCGCAGTCAGCCGGCAGATCAGATCGCTTGAAGACCAATTCGGCCGCCGGCTGTTCGAACGCGACAGCCGCAATGTCAGGCTGTCGACATCGGGCGAAATCTACGCCGAGGCGGTGCGTTCAGCACTTGGCCAGTTGCGTGACGCAGCCCTTGGATTGATGAGCAATCGGCATAGCGGCATCCTGGACCTGGCCATTTTGCCGACCTTCGGCACGCGCTGGCTCATGCCGATGATCCCCGATTTCGTCGAAAACAATCCCGATATCACCATCAATTTCGTCACCCGCGTCGGCCGCTTCGACTTCGCCAGGGAGAGGCTGGATGCCGCCATCCACTACGGCTTGCCGGACTGGCCCGAGGCCGACTCGACACTGTTGGTGCGCGAAACCGTGGCGCCGGTCGTGTCGCCCGAATTCCTCGCCGGCCGCGCCATCGCCTCACCGGCCGATATCGGCCGCCTGCCGCTGCTGCACATGGCGACGCGTCCTGGCGCCTGGACCGAATGGTTCGAGCATCAGGGCCTGAGCGCGCCGACCGGACCGGGCATGCAGTTCGAGCAGTTCGGCACCGCCGCCCAGGCCTGCATGGCGGGGCTCGGCGTGGCGCTGCTGCCGCTGATCCTCATTGCAGGCGAACTGCAGCGCGGCCAGCTGGTGCCGGCGCCAGGCCGGCCCATGCAAAGCCGCAGCGCCTACTATCTCGTCGTCCCACACGACAAGCGCGGCCATCCGCCAGTCGCCAGTTTTCGC
>NZ_RZTC01000117.1:1353-18901 GCF_004023165.1 Mesorhizobium sp. M7A.F.Ca.MR.176.00.0.0
CAGTTTTCGCGACTGGCTGCTGGGCCTGGTCGAGAAGGAGCCGGCCGTTCTCGCGTGGTAGTTACTTCCGCTTCAGCGCATCCGCCAAGGCAGCACCGAATGCGCCTTGCTGTGCCGGCCGCTCCGGCTGACGTTGCTGCGGTGCCGGCGAACGTGGTGCCGGCCTGCCGCCACCATTGTCGCGTGGCCCGCCACGCGGTGCGCCACCCTCGCCGCCATCCTTGCGCATGGAAAGCGCGATGCGCTTGCGCTTGATGTCGACGTCGACGACCCGCACCTTGACCACATCGCCGGCCTTCACGACCTCATGCGCGTCCTTGATGAACCGGTCGGCCAGTTGCGAGACATGCACCAGCCCGTCCTGATGCACTCCGATATCGACAAAGGCGCCGAAGGCGGCCACATTGGTGACCGTGCCTTCGAGCAGCATGCCGGGCTTCAGATCCTTGATGTCGTCGACGCCGTCGGCGAAGGTCGCCGTCTTGAAGCCTGGGCGCGGGTCGCGGCCGGGCTTTTCCAGCTCCGCCAGGATGTCGCGCACCGTCGGCAAGCCGAAACGCTCGTCGACGAAGACGCGCGGGTCGAGTGCCTTCAGCGCGGCACTATCGCCCATCAGCGACCGCACATCGCGCCCGCAGGCGGCGACGATCTTCTTCGCCACGCCATAGGCCTCCGGATGCACCGACGAGGCATCGAGCGGCTCGCTGCCATTGGCAATGCGCAGGAAGCCGGCGGATTGTTCGAAGGCCCGCGGTCCGAGCCGCGGCACCTTGAGCAGATCCTTCCGGCTGGCGAAGGGTCCGGTTGCATCGCGATGCGCAACGATCGCGTCGGCCAGTGATGCGCCTAGGCCTGAAACACGCGCCAGAAGTGGCGCCGAGGCGGTGTTGAGGTCGACGCCGACGGCGTTGACCGCGTCTTCCACCACCGCTTCCAGCGAGCGGCCAAGCCGGTACTGGTCGACATCATGCTGGTACTGGCCGACGCCGATCGATTTGGGCTCGATCTTGACCAGTTCGGCCAAGGGATCCTGCAGCCGCCGGGCGATCGAGACGGCGCCGCGCAACGACACGTCGAGGCCGGGGAATTCCGCCGCCGCCGTCGCTGATGCCGAATAGACCGAGGCGCCGGCCTCGCTGACGATCACCTTCAGGGGCTTCGGACCACCATCCGCCGGCATGTCGGACAGCATGTCGGCGACCAGCTTTTCCGTCTCGCGGCTGCCGGTGCCGTTGCCGATCGAAATCAGCTCGACCTTGTGCAGCCGGATGAGCTTGGCGAGCTCCGCCTGCGTGCCGCGCACATCATTCCTGGGCGGGAACGGGTAGACGGTCGTCGTGGTCAGCACCTTGCCAGTGCCGTCGACCACCGCCACCTTGACGCCGGTGCGGATGCCGGGGTCGAGCCCCATAGTGGCGCGCGAACCGGCGGGCGCCGCCAGCAGCAAATCCTTGAGGTTACGGGCGAACACATGGATCGCCTCTTCCTCGGCCCGCTCGCGCAGATCGCGCATCAAATCGAGAGTCAGGTGCAGCGACAGTTTTATCCGCCAGGTCCAGCCCGCCACCTCCATCAGCCAGCGGTCACCCGGCAGGCTGCCTCCGACGGCATAGGCATTGGCGATCATCCGCTCGACCGGCTTCACCGGCGACGTATCATCGGCATCGACCTCGATGTCGAGCGAAAGCACCTCCTCGTTGCGGCCACGCAGCATCGCCAGCGCGCGATGGCTCGGCACATTTGCCCAGCGCTCGACATGGTCGAAATAGTCGGAGAATTTCGCACCAGCTTCCTGCTTGCCGTCGACCACCCTGGCGCGCATGAAGGCGCGCTCCTTCATGTAGCTGCGCAATTTTCCGACCAGATCGGCATTCTCGGCGAATTGTTCCGACAGGATGTCGCGCGCTCCTTCGAGCGCTGCCTTGGTATCGGCCACCTCTTCGCTGACATAGGCCAGTGCCAGTTCGGCAGGCACCAATGAGCGGTTCGCCAGGATGGCTTCGGCCAGCGGCCCCAGCCCGCGCTCCCTGGCGATCTCGGCCTTGGTCCGGCGCTTGGGCTTGTAGGGCAGGTAGATGTCCTCAAGTTCCGCCTTGGTGCTGGCGGCGACGATCTTGCCTTCAAGCTCCTCGGTCAGCTTGCCCTGTTCGCGGATTGAGCCAAGGATGCTGTCGCGACGCGCATCGAGCTCGCGCAGATAGGCAAGGCGTTCGGCAAGATCGCGCAATTGCGTGTCGTCGAGCCCGCCGGTGACTTCCTTGCGGTAGCGCGCCACGAACGGCACTGTCGCGCCCTCATCGAGCAGTTCAATCGCCGCGGCCGCCTGTTCGGGCCGCGCACTGATCTCGGCCGCGATGATGGCTGCAATGCGCTTGATGTCGGATGCCATGTCGTACCTGCTCTCGTCCAAAGAGCGGCGACCATAGGCGCAGACGTCCGGTCCGCCAACCGCCGCGTTTCCATGAGCCCGACGGGTCCACAGGAAAGCGCGCGCTAATGTGGCGGCCAGGCGAGGATCAGACCATCCGGCTCAGCGCCTCGAAGAAGGCGACGATTTCGACATCGAGCGGATCGTCGACCGGCTCGGGCTGCGACGACATCTTGGCGATCACCACTTTGGTCCTGGGATCGACATACAGCCACTGGCCATGAATGCCGATGCCGCAATAGGCGCCGTTCGGCAAGCCC
This sequence comes from Mesorhizobium sp. M7A.F.Ca.MR.176.00.0.0, assembly GCF_004023165.1. Classification (NCBI taxonomy): domain Bacteria; kingdom Pseudomonadati; phylum Pseudomonadota; class Alphaproteobacteria; order Hyphomicrobiales; family Phyllobacteriaceae; genus Mesorhizobium; species Mesorhizobium sp. M7A.F.Ca.MR.176.00.0.0. The sequence goes on from NZ_RZTC01000117.1 coordinate 4,042, forward strand.
GTCTGGTACCATTTGTTGCGATAGCGGCCCTTCGGGAACAGCGGCTGCATCGCGCCGCGCTGCCAAGCGTCGGAACTGCCGCCGCTAGCAACCGTATCGCGCACCCAGGCTTCCGGCACGATGCGGCGGCCATTGGCCACCCCGCCTTGCCGCATCATCTCGCCAACACGCGCCAGGTCGCGCGGCGTCACCGAAATACCGCCGGCCGTGCGCGCCGTGCCTTCCATGTCGACGCCGATCGAGGCTTCGCTGACAGCGCCGAGCGGCAGCCACAGCTTCTCGCGCATCACGTCGGTGAACCGCTGGCCCGACGCGCGCTCGAGCAGCAGGCCGAGCAGGTCGGAATTCGGCGAGCGGTAGCGGAAGGTCTGGCCATGCGGCTCTGCAAGGCGTTGCAAGGTCAAAATGAATTCGCGCAGGCTCTCCGTGCCGCCGCCCGGATTCCACAGCGTGGCGCGACGATAACGGGCGAAAGCGCTCTCCGGATCGAGATAGGCTTCCTCGAAATCGAGGCTGACGCTCATGTCGAGCACATGCCGCACGCTCGCATCGCCATAGGCCGAGCCGGCGGCTTCAGGGATGTAGGCCGTCACCGGCGCTTCCGGGTCGAATACGCCCTCGCCTTCCAGAATGCCGGCAATGATGGCGGTCAGCGACTTGCTGATCGAAAAGATGATGTGGCGGGCGCCGAAATCCATATGCGGGGCGAACCAGTCGCCGACGATCTTGCCGTCTTTCATCACCGTCAGTGCGTCGGTGCTCGAACGCGCGAGAAATTCAGCCACTGTCTCCGATGTGCCGGCGATCGCGACCTTTTCGCCGAGCAGGCCGCCCATATCGCGCACGGGGGTTTCGACAACGCCCGACGTCGCCGCCACGCGGGCGGTCGGCACCAGTTCGCCGAGGTTCTGGAACGACCACCGGTTGAAGGGGTTCTCGCGCCAGTTGGCGAGCACCACCTGGTTGCGCCGGAAGCCATAGCGGGTCTCGAACACGGTCTTGCCGGTCATGGCGTTTCCTTCCGGGTCGTTTCTTCTTTGTGGGGGCTCAGCGAAGTGCCGTGGCGATAGCGTGCACGGCCTTCAGCGTCGCTATGGAATAGGCACCATTGGCGAAATCCGGCCAGGTCGAAAGCTTCACCACGACCATTCCGGTGTTCCAGTCGATATGGATCATCTGACCGAACACGCCGCGGCACATCAGTGCGCGCGAGCGCGGATCCTCGATCCAGAACTGGTTGCGATAGCTGCCCTCCGGCAGGCTGGGGCTGAAGTCCGGCCCATGCCTGCCGTTGCGCGTCGCCTCGACCCAGCCGGCCGGCACGACGCCGCCACCATTGTCGAGGATCAGCTGGCCGAAGCGGCCATAGTCGCGCAGCGTCGCGTTGAAGCCACCGTCGGCCACCGCATAGCCGGCGCTATCGACCGTGAAGCAGGCGCTTTCATCAGCGCCGAGCTTTTGCCAGAGTTCTTCCGAAACCACCTGCGGCAGCCGTTTGCCCGTCACCCGCTCCATGATGAAGGCAAGCACGTCGGTCTCGATCGAGCGGTATTCGAATTGAGCCCCGTGCGGGCGGATCGTGTCCTTCAAGCCGAGGATCAGCTCGAACATATGCGAGGGCCAGCGAAAGGCCGGATCGCTGTCCGGCGGCACCGGCTTCCAGCCGGTGGCGACATCGACCTGGCCGATGTCGGAATAGCGGTCGGTATATTCCTCTGAGAAACGGACGCCGCTGGTCATGTCCAGCACATGCTGGACGCTGGCGCCGGTCCAGCCGGTAACGCCGAGTTCCGGCAGGTAATCTGTTACCAGTCTGGCCGGATCGATCAGGCCGCGCCCGACCAGTATGCCGAACACCGAACCGGTAACGGACTTCGCCATCGACTGCGACAAGTGCAGCGTGCGCTCATCCATGCCGTTGAAATAGCGCTCATAGGCGACCTTGCCGTCCTTGAGCACCAGAAAGCCGTCCGTATAGGTCTCGTCGAGCAACCCGGCGAGCGTCGTCGGCATGCCCTCGCTGTCCTCGACCGCCAGCCCGTCGAGATCGGCCTCGGCGCGTTCGAAGCGGTGGCGATGGCCATTGCCGCGCCAGACTTCGGCGGTCGGCAGAATTTCACGGATGTGCTGGAACGCCCAGCGGTTCCACGGCGGCCGGTCCCAGTCGAGCTTCGGCGGTACCATGGCGGGCGGCGAGCCCTGCATGATCGGCGGCTGCGGATCGGAATTGCGATAGGAGTCCATGACGGCCGAGTCCCTTGAACATGAAAACGGACCCGGCGGCGTGTGCCGCCGGGTCCGTCGAACCCAGTTTATTTCTGCAACTCGGTCCAGATCTTGGTGTAAATTTCCTGGGTCTCCGGCGAGCACATCTGCTGCAGCTCGCCACGTGGCTTGTCCGCGGCCGGAATGATGACTTCGGGCGCGTCCTTCATGTCGGCCGGCATGTACTTGTCCGAGCCGGTGATGGCATTGGCGTAGCGATGGAAGGCCGAGAGACCTGCCGCGTTTTCCGGGTCCATGATGAAGTTCTGGAAAAGCTTGGCGTTCTCGACGTTCTTGGCTTCCTTAAGAACGACGACGTTGTCGCTCCACAGGCCGAAGCCTTCTTTCGGATAGTTGTAGTGGATGGCCGGGTTGGCCAGCCGCTGGCGCAGCGCCGAGCCGTTCCAGTCGCTGGTCGCCTTGAAGTCGCCGGCGCCCATCTTCTCGATGGTGTTGTATTCCATCGCGATCCAGTTCGGCTTGGCCGCCACCAACAGGTCGCGCACCTTCTTCAGCACCGCCTTGTCGTCGGTGCATTGCTGGCCGCCGACATACTTGATCGCGGCGAAGATCACATCGCCCATCTCCGGAACGACATTGACCTTGCCCTTGAGCTCGTCAGGCGTGTTGAAGATGATGCCCCAGCTATCGGCCGGCCCCTTGTAGGCATCGGTATTGACGACCACGCCGATCGTGCCCCACGCCCATGGAACACTGTATTTGCGTCCCGGATCGAAATCGGGATTGGCCCATTCCGGCGCCACGTTCTTGAAGTTTTCCATCTTGCCAGGATCGGTCTCCTGGATGAGGCCTTCCTTGATCCAGATCGGCACGTAGGTCTGCGACGGCACCGCAATGTCGAAGCCGGTGCCTCCCTGGCGAACCTTGGCCAGCGCGGTGTCGTTGGAATCGTAGTCGGTGATGGTCACTTTGACGTTGTATTTGGCCTCGAACTTCTTGATCACGTCGGGGCTGGTGTAGTTGCCCCAATTGTAGATGTTGAGCACGCCGTCGGCGCGGGCCAGGCCCGTCGAGGCGAGCAACGCCAACCCCATGGCGGTTGCTGTTGTCTTCCAGTTCATGGTTTTAACTCCCATTTTTCGGTTCAGTCTCGTTTCCTGCTGACGAAGAAAAACAACGTGACGATCGCGACCGAAAGCAGCAGGAAGGCGGTCGATATCGCGTTGATCTCGGGTGTGATGCCGCGGCGGATCTGGCCGAGCATGTAAGTGGGCAGCGTGTCCTGGCCGCCTGATTTGACGAACTCGGTGATGACGACGTCGTCGAGCGAGATGACGAAGGCCAGCATCAGCCCGGCCAGGATGCCGGGCCACAGAATCGGCAGCGTGATGCGCCGGAAAGCCTTCCAGGGCGTCGCGTAGAGGTCGGCTGCGGCACGCTCCAGCGTCAGGTCCATATTCTCAAGCCGCGCCCGGATCGGCAAATAGGCAAAGGGAATGCAGAACGCCGTGTGCGCGGCGACCAGATAGCCGATGCCGGAATAGCCGGTGAAGATCTTGATGCGCGAGAAGAAGATCAGCAGCGCCACGCCGGTGACGATCTCGGGCACCATCAGCGGCTGGTTGATCGCCGCATATTTGAAGGTGAGGCCGGGATAGGGCGCGGTGCGGGTGGTGGCGAGCGCCGCCATGGTGGCAAAGATCGTGGAGAGCACCGCCGCGATGGAGCCAATCTGGAAAGAACGCAGCGTGGCATCGACGACCTGCGTGTTCTGCCATGCCGACTGGAACCATTTCAGCGAAAAGCCGCCCCATTCGGAGGTCGAGCTCGCCGCGTTGAAGGCATAGATGACCAGCACGATGATCGGCAGGTACAGCACGACAAAGCAGGTCGCGGCGATCGCGGTGAATCCTGGCTGGTGCTTGATGGAAAAGTTCTTAGCCATGACGCACCCCCGATCTTCCGGCATTACGCACATAGGCAAGCAGCGCCACCATGACGATGATCATGACGGCGATCGACAGCGCCGAGCCGAGTGGCCAGTTGCGGCCCTGCCCGAACTGCAGTTCGATCAGGTTGGACAGCATCATGTTCTTGCCACCGCCAAGAACGCTCGGTGTCACATAGGCGCCAAGTGCTGGAATGAAGACCAGTATGGAGCCGGCGATGACGCCCGGCTTGACCAGCGGAAAGATGATCCGCCGCAGCACCCGGAAGCGCGACGCGTAAAGGTCGTACCCCGCCTCGACCAACCGGAAATCGAGTTTTTCCATGCTGGCATAGATCGGCAGCACCATCAGCGGCAGGTAGACATAGGCCATGCCGATCAGGATCGCCGTGTCGGTGTAGAGTATCTGGATGGGCGCCGAGATGATGCCGAGCTTGAGCAGGATCGTGTTGACGATGCCTTCGTTGCGGATGATCTGCAGCACCGCGAAGGTGCGGATCAAAAGGTTGGTCCAGAACGGAATGGTAATCAGGAACAGCCAGAGATCGCGGGTCTTTTCGCTGCGCGTCGCCATGAAATAGGCGGTCGGGAAACCAAGCACCAAAGTGGCGATCGTCGTCACCACCGAGAGCTTGATCGAGCGCAGGAAGATGGTGACGTGGGCGGCGGCGATCGAAAGCGTGTCGTCGAAGATATCGCGTTCCAGAAACACCGATATCCAGGCTTCCGGCGAGAACTGCCACTTCACGTCGCCATAGGAGCCTGGCGTCAGGAACGAGTAGACGAGCACGATCAGCAAGGGGCCGGTCGCGGCGAGGAAAATGACCAGCAGCGCTGGCGCTGACAAAAGCCAGCGGTCACGGACATCGCGCCGCTCCGCTGCCTTGGCGACTTCTTCCGCGGTCGCCATCGTCAGTCCTTCAGAACCTGAGCGGCATCGCTGCCGATGAGGATGCCGACTGCGTCGCCCTTCTCGAAACCGCAGCCCGCGCTGCGCGTGTTCTGCTGGCGTACGGTGAAGAGTTCGCCACTGTCGAGATGAACATGGATGTGGGTGTCGGTACCGAAATAGACGATGTTTTCGACCGTCCCCGACAGTTCGCCCTTGGCCTTGGTCAGCTTGGCGTGTTCGGGCCGAACCACCACCGTGGCGTTGGGTTTGGGCTGGAAACCCTGGGCCACGGTCGCCTCGATGGTCGCACCGGATTTGAGCGTGGCGCGCGCCTTGCCGTTGGCCATCTCGCTGATGGCGGCGGTGAGGAAGTTGGTTTCACCGATGAAGTCGGCGACGAAGCGCTCCGCCGGCTTGTCGTAGATATCCCAGGGCGAACCGACCTGCAGGATTTTGCCCGATGACATCACCGCGATGCGGTCTGACATGGTCAGCGCCTCTTCCTGGTCGTGGGTGACGAAGATGAAGGTGATACCGGTCTCGTGCTGCAGCCGTTTCAACTCGATCTGCATCTCCTTGCGCAGTTTGTAGTCAAGCGCCGACAGCGGCTCATCGAGCAAAAGCACCTTCGGCTGCGGCGCCAAAGCGCGGGCCAAGGCCACGCGCTGCTGCTGGCCGCCGGAGATCTGGCTGGTGCGACGCCCGGCGAGTGCCTCCATCTTGACCAGCTTCAGCATCTCGGCGACGCGCGCCTTGATCTCGGCCTTCGGCTTGCCCAGCATCTCCAGGCCAAAGCCGATATTGTCGGCGACCGTCATGTGCGGGAACAGCGCATAGGACTGGAAAACAGTGTTGACCGGCCGCTTGAAGGGTGGCAGCGGCGCGATGTCCTGGCCGTAGAGCAGGATTTCACCGGCGGTTGGAAAGTCGAAGCCGGCGATCAGCCTGAGCAACGTCGTCTTGCCGCAGCCGGATGGCCCCAGCAACGTGAAGAATTCGTTCTCGCGGATAGATACCGAGACCGTGTCGAGGGCAGCTACCTGCCCCTCACCTGATCCGAAAATTTTGCTGACGTTTACTACTTCAATCGCATTCCGATCCGGTTTGTCCGGCACGATTACGCCTCACTGTTGACCCCGCTCTTGCTGGCGGAGCTCTTCCCCTGTTCGATGTGACCACATGGCCGGTGGGTTGGCAAGCCCGGCATTGGGTCACAGTTCAATCAGTCATTGAGGCCTGCAAGCCCCATGCCATAGTCAGGCCTGATAGGTGACCTTGCCGCCGCAAATCGTCGTCACCGGCCGCACCTTGTGCAGGTCGGCCGGGGCGGTGTTCTCGATATCCATCGACAAAACCACCAGATCGGCCATGTAGCCTGATTTCAGCGTGCCCTTGCGGTGCTCGGCGAATTCGGCGTAGGCGCCCTCGATCGTGTAACCGGCGATCGCTTCATGCAGTGAGAAACTCTGGTCCGGGTCGCTTTCTGCCCACGGTTTGCGCAACACTGCCGCCTGAATGCCCAGGATCGGATCGATCGGCGACACCGGCCAATCGGATGCGAAGACGACATGCGCGCCGGCATCCTTCAAGGTCCGCCAGGCATAGCTCAGCGGCCAGCGCGCCGGTCCGATGCGCGATACCGTCGGCTCCAGTGGAAAATCCATTGCGCCCGGCGGATGCGGCGGTTGCATGGAGGCAATGACGCCGAGTTCGGCGAAACGCGGCACATCAGCGGTGGTGGTGACCTCGATGTGCTCGACGCGGTGACGGCTGTCGCGCTTGCCGTTCGCCTTCTGCGCCGCCTCATAACCGTCGAGCACCGCGCGCACCGCGCCGTCGCCGATCGAATGCACGGCGATCTGCAGCCCGCGTCTGTCGACCGCGACGGCCAGATCGATGAACTGTTGCGGCGTGAACAGCGGCTCGCCCACCCAGTCGAGCCGGTCGGCATAAGGCTCGACCATGACAGCTGTCCAGGAATCGAGAACGCCGTCGTAGAACACCTTGACCGTGCCCGACGACAGCCATTCGCTGTTGTATCGTTCGGCCATATCAGACGCCTTGTCGAGCATGTCGAGCGTCATGAAATTCTTGTAGTGGAACGGGATCTTGACGCGGCAGGGCAAGCCTTCCTCGGCGTCGATCTCGGCCAGCAGCTCAAGCTGATAGAGATTGCCGTCCATGTTCTGGATCGAGGTGATGCCGTGGCGGGCGCACCAGGCGAGCCCGCGCCGCATGATGTCGCGGTCGGCGTCCCGCTCCGCCGTCGTCGGCATCGGGTCCGGCTCGCCGCCGGTCGACAGCCCCAGCCGCACCCGGCCTTCGCCGGCAAGATCGAGCACCGGGCCAAAGGCCTCACCCTCGCGCAATTCACCAGCGGCCAGTCCATCGTCACCCATGACGATCTCATTGCCCGGACCAAGCGTGCGCCCCTGCAGGATGCCGGCCATTTCCAGCGCCTTGGTGTTGGCCCACATGGTGTGATGGTCGGGCGCCGCCATGCAGAACGGGCGATCGGGCAAGATGGCGTCGAGGTGATGGCGCGTCACGCGCTCGCTGCCGAGCACGGTGTAGTCGACGCCCTGGCCGACCAGCATCTTCGCGTCGGGCCGGGTCGGCGCATAGTCGCGGATCGCCTTCTGCAGCGCCTCGAAGCCATGAATACCGGTGAGTTGAAGGTGGGCAAGTTCAGCCCCGCCCGAAAACAGATGCATATGGGCTTCGATGAACCCCGGGACCACCGAACCGCCCTTGGCGTCGATGACCCTGGTGGCCGGTCCCTTGAACTCTTCGATGGAGGCGCGGCTGCCGATGGCGACGATTGCGCCATCCTTGACGGCGACAGCCTCGGCGGTGGGATTGTCGTCGTCCATGGTCTGCACGAGACCGTTGACGACGATCAGATCCGCATTGTGACCCGCACCTGTGACAGACATCGCAACTCCGCGCTTTTGACGACTGACTGGGACCGATAAACCCTCTTGTCCAACAACCTGCCACCCCACCGGAGCGACGCCATGGACGAAAAAGAATGCCAGTGCGCTGTCTTGGAAATTCCCCTTGTCATCCCGAGAGGCAGCGTGGATAAAGAATGCGACTGATTATTCGCGTTTGTCAACATGCCGAATCTGGAATGTATTGTGGACAGCAAGCTCCCACCATGTTGAGACCGGGCGGGGAACGAGGACATCGGACAGTGAAGCGCAGTCTCGATCGCAAAACCAGGATAGCGCTCGAACCGCGCAAACAGCCGCGGCAACAACGGTCGAGCAAGGTGGTCGATCGGATTCTCGACGCAGCGCTGGTCTTGACGCGGGAGCAAGGAACCAAGACGCCCACGACGCTCGCCATTGCGCAGCGCGCAGGCTTGTCGGTTGGTTCGATCTACCAATACTTTCCCAACAAGGAAGCCATTCTTCTGGACCTCGCCCGGCGCTGGCTGTCATCCTTTCCCGAGGTGATCGCCAAGCGTATCAAGGTCGCCCCGCCCACCAACCGTGAAGAGTTTCGGCGCGAAGTGCGCAAGCTCTTCATCGACACGTCCAGACTCTACCTCGAAAACGCCAGCCTGATGCCGGTGATCGAGGCCATTTCAGGCAACGCCGACCTCAGGCCGATCCAGAACGAATATGACGAGCAGATCATCGCGCTCTACGCCGCATGGCTGCAGCATGTGAACCCGGCGCTTGAAAACAAGATCGCCAGCCGGCTCGGCGTGCTGATGATGGACGTCGGGCACGCCTGCCGGCTTGTCGGGCTGAAAAGAGACCGCAAGACATACGACCTCATCGAGGACGATGTGGAAAGAATGTGGCTCGCTCTGGTGAGCCCTTATCTCAATCTTGAATCTTGACTGATTTCACACTTCGAGAGGAATTTATGAAGACTGTTTTCTCCCCTCTGCACGCCGGCCATGCCGGCCAAATGGAACTGGTCACATCAGCCATCGTGCCGGGTTTCGAAAAGCCATCGCGGGCCGAATTCATCAAGGCACGGGTCGAAAGCGAGAAACTGGGTCCCATCATCGCGCCGCACGAACACGACCTCGCCGCCGCCAAGCGCATCCACAAATCGGACTATATCGACTTTCTCCCGACAGTCTGGCCGCAATGGCTGCAAGCAGGCCTCACGGGCACGGCGATGCCCTTCACCTGGCCGACGCGCGGCCTGCGCGGCGACGTGCCGCCAAAACGCATCGACGCCCTGCTCGGCTATTATTCCTTCGATGCCGGCGCCACCTTCGTCGAAGGTACCTGGACGGCGATCAAGTCTTCCTACGACGTGGCGCTGACCGCCGCCGGCTTGGTCAAGGATGGCGAGGCTTCCGCCTTCGCGCTCTGCCGTCCGCCCGGCCACCATGCCGGGGCTGGCTTCATGGGCGGCTATTGCTACATCAACAACGCCGCCGTCGCCGCGCAATGGTTCCGCGACCAGGGCGCCAAACGCATCTCGATCCTCGATGTCGACTATCACCACGGCAACGGCACGCAGGAGATCTTCTACGACCGTGCCGACGTCCAGGTGCTCAATCTGCATGGCGATCCGATGGTCGAGTACCCGTTCTTCCTCGGCCATGCCGACGAACGCGGCGCGGGTGCCGGCGAAGGCTTCAACATCAACTATCCGATGCCCTTCGGCACCGACTGGGATGCATGGAACGCCTCGCTCGAGGATGCCTGCGCCAGGCTCACCGCTTATGCCCCGGATGTCGTCATCGTCTCGCTGGGTGTCGATACGTTCGAGAAGGACCCGATCAGCCAGTTCAAGCTGAAGACATCTGATTATCCAAAGATCGGCCGCCGCATCGGCGGGCTCGGCCTGCCGACGCTGTTCGTCATGGAAGGCGGCTATGCCGTCGAGGAGATCGGCATCAACGCGGTCGGCGTGCTGACCGGGTTCGAGGATCGGTAAATGCCTGTCGTCCCGGAGCATCTAGCGGTTTTGGGACAACGACAGGCATAAGCAAGGGACGGCCGGGACCGGGCGGCAACATCGCCCGGTTCCCACTATCGGGCCAAGGCACCAGCCTTCGGCACGGCAACCGGCGCGCCCATCTGTTCAATGCTCCCGAGCCTGGCGAAATCGACCGGCCGCCGAAATGGCCGGCGAAGGTTTTCGCGTCCCGGTCTTCTGTCCGAGGCGCGAAAACCGACCTCTGAGTCGCACGTGAGTCCACCGGATTCGATTTTGTCAAATCGCGTTTGATGTCAGATTCAACTGCGGGTAGATTAGACCCGAATCAGCCGGTCCTTGGGGGGCGCGGCGACCACCCAAAGTCTCTTGTTCCGGAGCTTTTCCGGCACCAGACGCGGACGGCTTCGCGTTCCCTGAATGGATTCGGGATTTGGTTCGGCGCAGCCTGCGCCACGCGTGTGTCTTCGTCAAAGTAATGCGTATTCGGGTTCGGCGGCTGGCTTCCAGCATCCGGACAGCAGAAACGATTCCGGCCAAAAGCAACAAGAATGAGCAGTCCCGCCGCACTTCTTCAATCCGACACATTGGGCTCGCGCCTGACGTCGCGCGGCGATCTCACCAGCTTTTTCATGCAACTGACCGCCGAGATCGGGGCCGACAGCTACATGTTGGTCGCCATTGTCCACGACCAGGACCGCAACGATGCGCGCATCGTCTCCTCCAACTGGATTTTCGATGCCATCGAGCTGATCGGCAAGCGGCTGATCGCCGGGCTCGCGCAAGGCGCGCTCACCGTCGCGCCAGGTATCCGTCCACATCCGCTCGTGGCATCCCGGGCACCAGAAACAGACGGATTGATCACCGGAGAGGAAGCCCGCCTTCTCGACGTGCTCGGCCATGCCGAAATCTATTCGCTGCGCCTTAATGTCGGTCGCCAGCGCCTGTTCGCCCTGTTCTCTGCGGCGACCGCCGGCAGCATCGACCAGCCGGCGTTGATGCGGGCGCAACTGAAATGCTGCTACGCGCTCTCGCACATCCCGCAACTGATTGCCGCTGCCGCCATGCAGGATCCGTTGTCGGATCGGGAGCGCGAATGCCTGTTCTGGGTTTCCGAAGGCAAGACCACCGACGAGGTCGCCGTCATCCTTGGCGTCTCCTCCAACACCGTCAACAGCTACATCACCCACGCCATCCAGAAATTCGCGGCCAGCAACCGCGCGATGGCCATCGCCACGGCGATCAGGAGCGGCATCATTTGAAACACGCCGATATCAAGGAAACGGCCGAAGCCCTTTTCAACGAGCAGCGCAACCCGTTCGGAGCCTTCACCCTTGGCTCCGAAACCCATCACGCGGTCACCATTCCCGATGCCGTGCGCCGCTGCCGCTGGATCGCCGTTGACATGAATGCCTCGGCTTTCGGCCTCTTCTTCGTAAGCCCCTCGCCCGAGCGGGCGCGGCTCGTGCCATGCTTTGATTCCGACTATCCGGGCATTGCCGTGGCGACCAAGTTCATCTCAGGCGCCAACGGCGAGGAGATCGTGCGCCACACCCGCCTCTCGACCGAACCGCGCTGGTGGACGGATGACGGCGTCCTTGCCATGGCGGAGCTGTTTACCACTCTCGCCTGGACCGAGCAGATGGCGGCGCTGGTGCCCGGAACCAGCGGCATCGCTTTTCCCGTGCACGCCGACCGCGGCCAATGCGGTCTTGTCGTATTCCTGGGCTCGGAGATGACCTTGCAGCAGGATGCGCTCTACGAAATACACGCCCGCTGCTTTTCGCTGTTCGCCGCCGTCGCCCGCATCCGTCCGGGCGATACCGGCCGCATGCGGGCAATCTCCAAGCGCGAGCTCGAATGCCTTAAGCTGACCGCCAACGGCAACACCAGCGAAGAGATCGCGCGGCTCCTGAAACTATCGGTGCACACCGCCAACCAGTATCTGACCCAATCGACCCAGAAGCTCAACGCCGTCAATCGCAACCAGGCCGTGGCCAAGGCGCTGCGGCTGGGCTTGATCGAATAGGGGTTTTCGACAGGCAGCTCGATAGCGACCGACGTCAGCGATAGGCGAGCGGCTCGACCTTGCGGATACGCGCCTGTTCGATCACCGCCTCGAGCAGCGCCGTATTGTGCTCCGGGTCTTCGCCCGGCTTCTCGAACGACACGTAGTTGACCGCCACCGAAGCGCCGAGTTCGCTCAGCGTCAGCTGGAAATAGACGGTGACGCCGGGCGGCCTCAGTTCCAGATCGAGCACGATGCGCGGGCTGCCGCTCCAGTCGACATGCGCCTCACCACCATGGCCAAGCCGCAGAGTGCCCGGCATGAAGAACAACTCGACCGCTGAATCGACCAGGTCCGACAGGCACGCGAAATGCTCCAGCCGGATAAAGGCGATGTAGTCGGCGACATCGATCAGCCTGAGTTCCCCCACCACCTGCTCGATGGCGCTGGCGACGATGATCTCGCGAGATTTTGCGTGTGGTTGCCGGTTCATGAAATCTGTCTGCGCTCAGCCTTTTTCGAGTAGACGATCCGCACCAGTTCGGCGACGGCCTGGTAGAATTGTGACGGGATCACACTATCGACCGAAACTTGCTTGTACATGGAGCGGGCGAGCGCCACGTCCTCGAAGACCGGGATGTTGTGTTCCCGCGCGATCTCGCGGATTTTCAGCGCCACCAGATCCTGGCCCTTGGCCAGCACCATGGGTGCCGAGTCCTCGTCGCGCACATATTTCAGCGCGATCGAGAAGTGCGTTGGGTTGGCGATGATCAGCGTCGCGCGCGGCACCGCCGTCATCATCCGCTTGCGCGCCCGGTCGCGCGCCAGCGAGCGCAGCCGCGACTTGACGATCGGGTCGCCCTCGGACTGTTTGAACTCGTCCTTGACCTCCTGCTTGCTCATGCGCAGATCCTGCTTCCAGTGGAAGCGCGACCAGACGATGTCGATTGCCGCGATCAGCCCCATGACGAAGACGATCGCCACCAGGATGTCGACGGCGATGCCGCGGATGACGAGACCGAATGCGACCGGATTGGTGATCATCCCGGCGAGCAGCTTTCGGTGGTCTTCCGACAGCGTGAAGCTCAGCACGACGATGGCAAACCCGACCTTGCCGAGTGACTTCAGGAACTCGACCCAACCCTGGATGCCGAACAGCCTGTTCCATCCCTTGGCGATCGAAATGCGCGAGAGTTGCGGCCGGATCCGCTCGCCTACGAATTGCGGCATGTTCTGGAACACCGAGGCGCCGACGCCGGCGACGGTCAGCAGCACCATCAGGCTCAGGACGGCGCGGCCAACCTCGAGGAGGACGATCTTGTAGAGCGCGATGACGTCGGTCTCGGTGTCCATCGGCCAGGCTTCCGGCTTTTCCAGGAACATCGACAGGAACATGCCGAGATCGATGATCGCATCCTTGGCGTAGAAGACGGTGAACACCAGGATGGCAACGAACGAGGCAAGGAGCGCTGTCTCCCGCGAATGGGGCAGTTTGCCCTGTTCGATGGTGTCGCGGATCTTCTTTTCCGTCGCCTCTTCGGTTTTCGAATCCTTGTCGACCGCGTCAGCCATGGCGCGGCCTTAGGCGGCGTCTTGGGTCGAGGGCAGTTCGAAGGCGCCTTCGCGCGACAGGCGGATCGTCGTCGTAACGATCGTCTTGCGGGCCGCCGTGATGTCGGCGAGAGGGACCCCGTCCGAGCCCTGTCCGAGTTCGGCTTCGATCATGCGCCGCGAGCGGGCGCCGATGGCCGACAGCACCGATTCTGCGAGTGCGGCCGAAGTGCCGCGCAGGGCCAGCGTGACCAACTCCGTCGACAGCCCGTCGAACAGCAGCACCCGGGCTTTCTGGGTGAGCAACGGCAAGTCGTCGAAAGCAAACAGGCGGGCCCTCACACCGTCGAGATCAGGCGTGCCGGCTGCTTCCAGATCCTGCATGACCTCCTCGAGCAGCGGCTTGTCGAGTTCGTTGAGAACGCTGGCGACACGCGCCTGCCCGGCCGAGGTGTCCTTGGTCGAGGTTTCCGCCAGCACGCTGGTGCGCAGCCGGTTTTCGACGATCCTGGCGGCAGCGTCGGGAACATTGGCCATCGTCACCATGCGCTTGATGATTTCTCCACGCATCGGCTTGGTCAGTGTCAGCAGCACGTTGGCCGCCACCTGCGGCGCCAGCTTCGACAACACCATGGCCGCCGTCTGCGGATGCTCACCGGCCAGGAAGGCACCAAGCCGCGCCGGTTCGAGCTTTTCGAGTTCGGGCCAGATCGGCGGCGGGCCTTCCGGTGCGACCTCGAATTTCTTGTCGCCCATGATCGCGCTCATCTCTTCGGGCGAGAGCGATTCGTTGAGGATGGTGTCCATCCTGTCGGCGGAATCAAGCAATCCCGCCCCTTCGGTGAACTCGGCCTCGAACTCGGCGACGATGCGCTCAAGATCGCTTTGCGGAATCGTCCGCAGCAGGCGGGCGCCCTCGATCAGGGCCTTCAGTTCTTCCTGCTTGAAGAATTTCAGCAGGCGGCTGGCCGACGGCTTGCCCATCGCCACAAGTATGGCGGCCGCCTTCTGCGCGCGGGTCAAGGTCACCGGCGTCGTCATGCCACTCGCCTCCGCTGCCACCGGCAAGCCCCGCAAACCATGTCTAGGCGCCCTTCGTGCCGGCGATGATTTCGGTCAGCCTGATGCCGAACCGCGACGGATCGCTTTCCAGCACGGTGATCTCGCCGCGCGCGATCTTGCGGCCGTTGACCACGACGTCGACAGGTTCGCCGATGCGGCGATTGAGCGCCACGGTCGAGCCTTTTTGCAGCGCCATCAGATCGGAGACCGGCATCTCGGTGCTGCCGAGGATGATCTGGACATCGACGGGGATGTTCATGAT